>JANMAA010000091.1:0-17193 GCA_031359215.1 Acidobacteriota bacterium
TATTCAAGAAAAACCTGCGCCGCCGCGATTTGTTTCTTCATAAATCTGACAAATTTCGATCCTGACATTTATAAAAAAATCAAAATCATTAACTTAACAAATTTAAGTAGTTAGTTTTCACACCTTTAAGTATTTCCAATATTTATAGCTAATGAAAAAAAAACAAAAATGTGTTGGAAATCCAAACTTTCTACAAAAATTAAGCAAATTAAGTTCCTCGCGTATCAAAACCTAAAGTTTATGATAAGTATCTTAAAGTTCTCTTAACTTATGGCTAATTTTGTGTTAATGATTTGGGTTTTTTTATAAATGTCAGGATCGAAATTTGTCAGATTTATGAAGAAACAAATCGCGGCGGCGCAGGTTTTTCTTGAATAATCCGGTTATTGCAACTTTCGGGATAGGGCATACGTTATAGTGTGTGAAGTTTAAAGATTTGCAAGTTTTAGTTGAAAAATAAGGTGCTTTATTTCATTAAATTTGCATTGAGCGATTTGAGCGATTTATTATTCATATTTAGTGATTACAAAATTTTATTTGAACAAAATAGTTGCGTTATTTTATTAATCTCAGTAAAATAATAAATAAAATGTTAAGTTGATTGACTGCAATATATGTGCAATAAGCAAATAATTTGCTGTAATGTGGACTAGGGAAATCAGAGGCGAGATTGCAAAAATATCGTTTGAGCGGTTTGAGCGGTTTATCGACACTTGACTTTATTGTAATTGTGGTTTAGATTATTCGGGCAATGAACATAAAGTTTAAAGCATCTATATTATTTGATTATTTGATTACTTGGAGAAAGTAATCCGAAAAAGGGGGTAGGTAAAAAATGTCACGTTTAGCATATTCAACAGTGGTGAATAAAACGCCGGTGCAAAACCGGATAATGGCAAGTTTAACGGTGCAGGCAAGTTGGGTTGATGAAGTCAGCGGAAACATGGTTTATGTCAATGGGTTGACAGAAAATCTTGGCGAAACAAGTGCTTTAGTAAATCTTGATATTCTGCCGCCGGTTGGAAGCGACGTAAAGTTGCGGGTTTTTGATGAGGAAAAAACTATCATCGAAGTTCAAACAAATGTTATCCGGGTTGAGCGCGACCCGAGCAAACCATTAGCTGCGCTTTCCATTTTGGACAACATTAAAAAATGGAAGCAAAATGTTTTGACCGCCGCAGAAAATTGGGTAACACGGCATTGGCAATTGAACTACGAAGAAGATTGGGTCAACTGATTTGTTTTTATTCTTAATTTATAAATAATAAAAGCGGAGAAGACATTGTCTTTCTCCGCTTTTAGATTGTGCCATAAAAAGTTTGACAGGCAAACGAAACGGGATGTTCAGGCATCTTTAAGAAACAAATGAAAAAACTATTTTCAATCAGCATCATAATTATTCTTTCAATTCAAATCATTTTCGCGCAAGAAACGGCGCAAAAGCCTTTGACACAGAGCGAATACGTCAAAATGCTTTACGATTTGCAGAAAAGTTCTGACAAAAAAAATGAATTGATTGAAGCGATTCGCAAACGTGGTATCGGTTTTGAATTAACTGACGGCTTGCGCGGTTTGACGCGCACGAAAAGCAAAAATGACGGGGAATTGCAAAGAACTTTGGAAGAATCGGAACGTCGCCGCTTAAACCCGACCACGGCAAAGCTACCATCGGAAAAAGAATCAGCGCAAGTGTTAACAAAAACACGGGAAAATACTCTTGCGGCAGTTGACGAGATGCCGGACTTTGTTGTCAAACAACAGATTCAGCGTGCGGCTGCTTACGCCGGAACAAATAATTTTCGCAATCTCGACCGGCTTGTTGTCGCCGTCAGTTATCGTTCTTCGGGGCAAGAAGATTACAAGGTTTTATCCGTCAATGGAGTTTCGCAAGCCAATGCGACCGCAAAACAAAGCTATGAAGAAACGGGCGGCACGAGTTCGACGGGTGAATTCGTTACTGTTTTGGCAATAATCTTCAAACCGGAGAGCGAAACAAAATTTGAAATCGTTGATACCGACACGATTCGCAATCGTCGCGCCGTCGTTTTCGATTATTCGGTAACCCGCGAAAAAGCCAAACAAGTTGTTACTTCGGCGGGATTTACGGAAGAAACGGCGATTACGGGAATGGCGGGAAAAATTTGGATTGACCGTGATAATTTCCGCGTATTGCGTGTCGAAAGTAACGCTACAGAATTGCCGGAAGCCTTTCCGATTCGTTCGGCAAAGCGCGTCATCGATTATGATTGGGTAACGATAAACGAGGAAAAATATCTGCTCCCGTCGCTTTCCGATGTGCGTCTCACCTTCCGCCAAAAGAGTGATGTTTTTGAAACGCGCAATCTGATACGTTTCAAAGATTATCAAAAATTCGGCACGGAAGTTAAAATTTTGGACGACGATGAAACTCCGCCGGAAGAAGAAAAACCTGTTGAAGAAAAGCCGTATCGGTAATTTTATAATCTATCGCAGAAAAGGTTTGAGTCGTGTATTTATTCGAGACTCAAATCTTTGTTTGTGCAGATAGTTTTGTCAATCAAAATTCATTCGCCGCATCAATTCGATAAAGCGCGGCTCGTTTCGCAGATTGTTCCATTTCGGCTCGACTTTTAGAAAAGCCATTCGTGCATCGCGTTCTTTAAATCCAAGTTCCAGGTAATTTAGTGCTTCGTCGCGTTCGCCTAATCCGTTGTAAATCATTGCGATATTACAAGCCGGAACGTAGCGCGTTTTTGATAAATCCAACAATTCTTTGAGCGATGACTGCGCTTCCGCTTTTTTACCGGATTTGGCTAAAGCGTAACCGGCGAACGCGATTGGATGGGTGCTGATGCCGGAAAATTGACGTGCTTTTCCGGCAGACTCGATTGCTTCCGCGAACATTCCTTTTTCGATATAAACGCTTGCCGTAAATAAATGCGCGATCCAGAAAAAGGGCAGCAATTCGAGAGCTTTTTGTAACGGTTCGAGAGCTTCGTCAATTTTTCCGGCGTGCAGCAAAAATTGTCCTTCGAGCGCGTTGATTCGCAGATGCAGCGGGTCGAGTTCGCGGGCGCGTTTGATTTCGGCGAGGGCTTCCGTGTGTCGCCCGACGTTCGACAGCAAATGCGCGTAGGCTTCGTGCGCGTCGCCGCTGTTCGGGTTGAGTTCGATGGCTCGCAGACATTGTTCTTCGGCGGTTTTCCAGTCCCAGTCATACCAGAAAGTCACCCAAAAAAGCGCGGAATAAGTTTCGGATAAAGTATCGTCAATCTCGATTGCCTTGTGCGCCGCCGCCTTTGCTTTCGGGAAAAATTCCGCCGACGGCGAATCGCAGGTCATCGGAAATGTAACATACGCGGCAGACAATCCGGCGTAAGCGGGCGCGTAAGAATGATCTATTTCAATCGCCCGCTGAAAATACGAAATGCCTTTTTCGGTTTCCTGCGGCGTTAATTTGAGAAAATGAAAACGACCTTTCAGATAAAACTGATACGCCTCGATATTATCGGCATAGCGGCGGCGAATGGCGGATTTTTCGCCGCTTAAAAACTGCACTTTTAATTCGTCAATGACCGCCAAAGTTATATCGTCCTGCAAATCGAAAATGTCTTTCAGTTCGCCGTCGTAGCGTTTCGACCATAACTGATAACCGTCGGCGGCATCAATTAACTGCACGGTGATTCGCAGTTTATTGCCCGATTTTCTGACGCTGCCTTCGAGAATCGTTTTGACGTTCAGAGTTTTTCCGATTTCGCCGGCTTCGACGTTGCGATTTTTGAACGAAAAAGCCGAAGTCCGCGCCGCGACTTTTAAGTTTTTAATTTTCGCCAGCGCGTTCAATAATTCTTCCGCCAAACCGTCGCAGAAATATTCGTTTTCCGCGTCCGCGCTCATATTCACAAACGGCAGAACGGCGATGGATTTTTCGTTCAGAGTATCGCCTTCAGGCGATTTTCTTATTTCACCCTCCAAAGTTTTCGCTTCCGTTTTGGTCGGCGTTAAATCGCCTGAAGGCGATACTCTGAACTCTTCAAATTCGAGCCGTTTTTGCAGAGCTTTCAAATCCGACAGCAAATCTTTCATCGTTTGATAACGCTCGTCGCGTTTTTTGCGAAGCGTTTTGGCGACGATTCTGTTTAGCTCGTCCGGCGTGTTCGCTGAAAAGCGCGAAAGCGGCGGCGGCTCGGCGTTGATCAAATTCGCAAAAGTTTCCGACATCGAATCGCCCGCAAACGACGTTCTGCCGGCGATCATCTCGTAAAGCACGACCCCGAAACTGAAAATGTCCGTGCGTTCATCAATCTTTTCACCCTTTGCCTGCTCGGGCGACATATAATTGACCGTTCCCATTATCACGCCTTTCGCGGTTTGGTTTTGTTTGACGGTTGCGTTTTCCAATCCTATTGCTTTCTGTTCGATGAGTTTTGCCAAACCGAAATCGAGAATTTTCACAAATCCGTCGGGACGAATGATGATATTTTCGGGTTTGATGTCGCGGTGAATGATGTGCGCCCTGTGTGCGGCAGTTAAAGCATTAGCAATCTGAACGGCGATGTCCAGAATTTCCGAAGGTTTCAACGGCGATTTTTGTAAATGCTCTCGCAAAGTTTCGCCTTCAATAAATTCACTAACAATGTAATTTGAATTTTCGCTTTCACCGATTTCGTGAATGACCAGAATATTCGGATGATTCAAAGCAGACGCGGCTTTAGCTTCCTGAATAAACCGTTGGAGATTCAATTCGTGCGCGGCGAATTTTTCGTTGAGAATCTTGACGGCGACTTTTCTATCGAGTTTCGTGTCCTTCGCCAGATAAACTTCGCCCATTCCGCCCGCGCCGATTTGTCTGACGATTTCGTAATGCCCGAAACTCGTTCCTGCCGCGAGATTTTTCGGCTCAATAATTAATCCTGCAATTTCTGCGGCAGCGGGCGATTCCATAAAACTCTCGGCTTCTTCGGACGATGCCAGCAATTTTTCGACATCGCGGCGCAGTTCTTTGTCATCACCGCAAGATTCGGCGAGAAAAGACGAAAGTTCATCCGGCGCACATTTCAGCGCGTCATCAAAAATCTGCTTTACTTTTTGCCATCGTTTCGGGTTCATCGTGTTGTGTTATTGCGGCAAACCCACGCGGCGCAGCAAATCCTGAAAGCGAGGATCATAGCGCAGTGAGTCGAAACCTGAGTCAATTTTTAAGGATTGCAACTGCAAATCGTGCGCGGCGTAGGCTTTTTCGAGCGACGCGAACGCCTTTTCACGTTCGCCCAAAGCCGCATATAAAACGGCTAATTCGCCGGGCGAAACATATTTATCGCTCGTTTCCAATTGTTTGAGAATCTCCTGTGCTTTTTCACGTTCGCCCGCCCGCGCATATCCCGCGCCTAGATAAATATTCAACGATAATTCAGTGTTGCCGTATTGTTTTGACTCCTGATAAGCAGCGATTGCCTGCTTATACATACCCTTTCCGGCAAATGCGAAGCCGAGGACAAGATAGGCGGGAGAAAACTTTTGATCGAGTTCGAGGATTTTCTTGGTTTCGGCTATTGATTCGTCAAATTTCCGCGCCATCACTAAAGCATACGGGACACCTAAACGGCTGTTCAAACTCTGCGGGTTAAGTTCTTTGACACGATATGCTTCAGCGATAGCTTGCTCGTGCCGTCCTATCGCGCTCAGATAAGTGCCGTATCTATTATGCGCCGTGACAAGATTCGGATTTAACTCCAAGGCACGAAGAAATTCGCGTTCCGCCGTCCGCCAATCCCAATCATTGAGCGCGAGCCTTGCCAGTTCAATATGCGCTTCCGCCAAATTCTCATCCAATTCGATTGCCTTTTGCGCGGCGGTTCGCGCTTTGGGCAGCATATCTTTCGGGTCAAGAATGCTGTTAGCGGCGTAAGATTGATAATATCTGGACAGTCTGGCAAATGCGAGCGCGTAATTCGGGTCAAGAATTGTAGCTTGTTCGTAATATTCAATGGCTTTTGTCATATTTTCTCCGGGGTTTTTTTGGACGAGGAAATCTCCCTTGAGCAATAGTTCGTAAGCCTGCGGATTATCCGTGCCGTGTTTGGCAAGTTTCTGTTCCTGCGCTCCCGATAACTTCAAACGCAGTTTGCCTGAAACCATTTGAGCGATTTCTCTTTGTATCGTGATCGCATCCGTCGCTTTTCGATCAAACTGTTCGCCCCACAATTGCACATTTTCGCGGGTGTCAATCAACTCGATTCTGATTGTAAGATCATCTCCGCGCCGGATTACCTTTCCCATTATAATCGCCTGCACATCGAGTTTTCGCGCCACATCTTGAACGTCTGTATTGCTCCGAAATTTAAAGCTCGAACTGCGGGCGATGACTTTTAGCTGCGGCAGCTCGGAAAGCCGGTCAATCAAACTCTCGCTCAAGCCGTCAGACAAATAATCCAAATCCGCATCACCGCTCGCGTTCTCGAATGGCAAAACGGCGATTGATTCGATGGCGGCGTTTGATGAACGATTGGCGAAAAACCAGTAACCCAAACCGATTGACGCGAGAAGCACAACCAGCAAGCCGACGGCGAAACCGCGCCGGCGGCTTTTGATTTCGCCGATTAAGTATTCCGCGCTCGAAGTCGTGTGCCGCGTGTCCGCCGTCGTTTGATTAAAACTTTGCGTTTCCGCTTTTTCCCGCTGCGGCGCGGCGGTGCGTTCCAACTGGTTTTGAAATTCCAATTCCTGCCGCACGTTCTTCAAGTCAATCAATAAATCCTTCATCGTTTGATAACGCTCGTCACGTTTTTTACGAAGCGTTTTGGCGACGATTCTGTTTAATTCGTCAGGCACATTTGACGAAAATCTCGTCAGCGGCGGCGGCTCGCTGTTAATTAAATTCGCAAAAGTTTCCGACATCGAATCGCCTGCGAACGGCGTTCGACCCGCGATCATCTCATACAAAACCACGCCAAAACTAAAAATATCGGTTCGCGCATCAATCTTTTCGCCCTTCGCCTGTTCGGGCGACATATAATTAACCGTTCCCATTATCACACCTTTCGCCGTCTGATTTTGTTTGACGGTCGGGGCTTCAAGACCGACGGCTTTTTGTTCGACGAGTTTCGCCAAACCGAAGTCGAGAATCTTCACGAAACCGTCGGGTCGAATCATTATATTATCGGGTTTGATGTCGCGGTGAACGATGTGCGCTTCGTGCGCGGCGCAGAGCGCGTTGGTGATTTGAATGGAGATGTCCAACACTTCCGACAATTTCAGCGGTGAGTTTTCAATCACTTCGCGCAGAGTTTCACCTTCGATAAACTCACTGACGATGTAATTTGAATTGTCGCTCGCGCCGATTTCGTGAATGACCAGAATATTCGGATGATTCAAAGCGGACGCGGCTTTCGCTTCCCGGATAAATCGCTGCAAATTCGATTCGTGCGCAGCAAATTTTTCGTTAAGAATTTTGACGGCGACTTTGCGTTCAAGTTTCGTATCTTTAGCAAGATAAACCTCGCCCATTCCGCCCGCGCCGATCTGTTTGACGATTTCGTAATGCCCGAAACTTGTTCCCGCCGCGAGATTTTTCGGTTCGACGATCAGGCTGGCGATTTCTGATGCGGCAGGTTTCTCCATAAAACTTTTCGCTTCATCAGACGACGCAAGCAATTGTTCGACATCGCAGCGCAATTCGTCATCACCGTCACACGATTTGACGAGAAATTTCTCACGCTCCGACGGCGCGAGTTCGATGACCGCATCGAATATTGATTTAACTTTTTGCCAATGTTCGGAGTTCATTTTGTAATCTCTTGATATAGCCAAGCCTTTGCCGATTTCCAATCATTTTTCACCGTTGCAGTTGAAATATGCAGAACTTCGGCAGTTTCTTCAACACTCAAACCACTAAAATAGCGGAGTTCGACAATTTGTGCCTGTCGTTCATCTAGTTCGGCAAGCCGCGTTAATGCTTCATCCAACGCTTCTAAATCAACACCTTTTTCACCGGATACCGCTAAGGTCGCCGCTTCAAGGGGAACATTTTCGCCAACTCCGCCGCGTTTTTTACGATGTCTGGCTTTGGCATAATCAACCAAAATACGGCGCATAGCTTGTGCTGCAACACCAAAAAAATGAGCGCGATTTTGCCAATTAACTTCGCGTTGATCAATTAATTTTAGATAAGTTTCGTTAATAAGGGCGGTTGTTTGCAAAGTATGTCCGATTCGTTCACGGTGCAAATAACCAGTGGCTTGCCGATGCAGTTCATCATAAACAAGCGGCAAAAGCGCGTCTAACGCTTCTTGCTTGCCGTTACTCCATTCAAGCAGAATCCCGGTTATTTGCTTCGAGTTTTGTTGAGATCGTTCCATATTTTACCGCGCTATTTGGCTTTAAGAATATTTCTCAACAGTTTATCAAATGAATCTGTTTTCTAAAAGAAAATTGCTTTTCGGGAAAATTATTTATCCTTTTCCGGTTGTTTTGTCGCGTTATTGTTTGAAGGAAAATTTATGGTTAATGATCAATCGTCGTTTCAATCAAAAATATGACGATTTAGTTCAAAACTATGATCGCCTTTTTCACTAAATTCAGAAGGAGAAAAAAATATGTTCGCAAAAAGATCAATTGTCATTGTCATTTTTACATTATTAGCTTTGATTTTCGTCAGTTCAAAAACCGAAGCACAAACAAGTTCGGTTTTTGTCGCCGGATTAAAAGCACCGGAAAAAATAATCTATGTGCCGCAACCGGGATATTTCTTGGTGTCCGAAGCCGGAGACGTTCAAGTTCCAAACAGCGGGCGCATCTCGCTCATTACGGAACAAGGTGCGCGATTCACTTTGTTGGACGGTTTGCCATCCGGTCCGGCTACACCGAACGGCGATGCTTCAGGACCTTCGGCGATGTGGCTTGAGGGCGACCATTTGTTTATTGCCATCGGAAGCGGCAACGAGGTTTTAAACGGACCGTTTCCAGGCACAGAAATACCAAACTCAAATCCAAATTCGCCACTTTTCAGTTCAGTTCTCGTCTTGCTGTTTCACCACGACGGCTTTCAACCGGGCAGTTTTAATTATCAATTGATGCCCGCCGATCACGCCCGAATAGCGAATGGTGAAACAGTGATATTAGGAAATAATATCCCACGCGCCTCGATTCGATTAGTGGCAAATTTTCCTGACTTTGTTCCTGACCCAAGACCAAACTTTCCCGCTAATGTCCGAAGTTCTAACCCGTTTGGCATAGTTTTCACAGCAAACACGCTTTACGTTTCAGATGCGGCACAAAATATGGTTCGGACGGTTAATCCAATAAACGGCACGATTGGAACATTAGTTACTTTTCCACCGCGCCCGAATCCGAATATGCCGCCGATACCGCCGGTTGTTGAAGCTGTTCCCGACGGATTGCGTCTTTTCGGCAATCAATTGCTCGTTCCGCTTCTGACCGGCGCACCTTTTATTCAAGGATTCGCCGAAATTAGAAGCATTAATTTGACGACCGGAACGAATTCACCTTTTATCAGCGGTCTGACATCGGCGATTGACGTTTTGCCGGTGTCGTGCGGCAAGTCTTGTGATCGATTTTATACTTTGGAAGTTAGCACAAATCTTCCGATGGGTGCTCCCGGACGACTTCAGCGTTTCGATTCGCCAAATGGAACGCCGACTACCATCGTCAGCAATCTAATTTCGCCGACAAGTATGGCTTTTCATTCACCTAGCGGCGACATTTTTGTAACTGAAGTATTTACCGGACGAATTATTCGCGTAACGCCGTAAAATATGAGAGGTGAAAAATGAGAAGTGAGAATCAATTCACTTCTCATTCATTTACCAACCGTGTTCACCGATTAACGGCACAAAGGCGCACGCACCGAAATCTTCGGTTTGAAAGCTGTTCGTGGTGCGCGTAACGCGGATCAATTTTTGTGATTTATGGTCTTGTCCGATGGGAATCACTAATTTACCACCGACTTTGAGTTGATTTAGCAGCGGTTCGGGCATTGACGGGCTTCCGGCGGCGACCAGAATGCAGTCAAACGGCGCGTGAGTTTCCCAACCGTTTGTGCCGTCTGCACAGCGTAGCGTTACATTTTGAATATTTAATTTATTTAACCTTTCCTGAGCTTGTGCGGTGAGATTCGGAACTCTTTCAATCGCGTAAATCATTCGTGATAATCTTGCTAATATCGCCGTTTGATAACCCGAACCCGCGCCGATTTCCAAAACTTTCGCGTCCGGCGCAAGTTCAAGCAATTCGCTCATCCGGGCGACGATGAAAGGTTGTGAAATAGTTTGATTATTGGAGATCGGCAACGCATTGTCTTTGTAGGCTTGTGATTTTAATGCGTCGGGAACAAAAAAATGGCGCGGTATAGCCGACATTGCTTCTAAAACCCGTTCATCCCGAATTTTATAACGCTCGCGCAGATTTTTTATCATCCCGTTGCGTGAAATTTGATATTCGTCCATTTCAACAAACTCAAGAGTTCCAGTTTTTTAATAGTTCGATGGCGCGATGATTGGTCAGATCGCTTCGCATCGGCGTAACGGATACGAAACCTTCGTCAATCGCTTCAAAATCCGTGCCGCCTTCGGGGTGAAAACCGCTTCGTTCTTCGCCGATCCAATAATATAATTTGCCGCGCGGGTCGGTGTGTTCACTAATAATCGGGCGCGCATCTTTGAAGCCTTGTTTGGTCACGCGGATGCCTTTTGCAATGCCTTTCGGGACATTTATATTTAGAAGTGTTCCTTCGGGCAATCCTTCATTTATCGCTTTGGCAACCATTAGTTTGGCGATTTTTGCCGATTCGGTAAAATCCTGATTACGATTGACCGCTAAACTAAAAGCGAGTCCGGGAACTCCTAAAATAGTTGCTTCGAGCGCACCGGCAACCGTTCCCGAATAGGTCGCGTCGTCGCCGAGATTCGCGCCGTGATTGATGCCCGAAGCGCATAAATGCGGACGTTGTTCGGGCGGCAAAATACGATTCAGAGCGAGCGTTACGCAATCGGTCGGAGTTCCGTCAACCGTCCAGTGTCGTTCGTCAATTTGCCGAATCCGCAACGGGCGCGACAAGGTTAAACTGTGCGACGCGCCGCTCATTTCCGAAGCCGGCGCAACGACATAGACATCACCGATCTCGCGCAAAGCATTTTCCAGCGCGATGATGCCGTCGGAGTGATAACCGTCGTCGTTGGTTAATAAAATACGAATTTTTTCCGAACTCATAAATAAAAAAGATGCGTGAAGCAAATAAGTTTCAAAACCTCAAAACTCATTTGCTATCCACGCATCACACACTAAAAATGTAAAAAACTATCTGTTATTGCCTGTGTTGTTATTGTTAAACGAGCGCGTCGGCGTTGTGCGATAACGCTTGCGGTTACGCTTCCGTGCATTAGCCGATTTGAGCTTTGCTTTCTGTCCCGGCGGAACGAAATGCGCGTGTTTTTTCAAATCCTTGATGATCTCTTCGGTAATCACTTTACGCTTAAAACGGCGCAACGCGCTTTCGATAGATTCGTTATTATTTACTGATACAAAAGCCACTTTTTTCTCACACTCCTGTTTGCCTTTGATTGTCGGTTGACGAGGCAAACTATCATTAAACACTTTTTCAATGGTGTTGGCAAGTTTAGAGCAGTTATCAGTTATCAGTCAACAATTATCAGTTAGCAGTATAAAACCTGATAACTGTTGACTGTTGACTGATAACTGCTTTTAATAAACCATCGCTTCGTTGCTGTAAGTGCTTTCTTCGCCGGCGCGTTTGGCTTTGACGCGATAGAAACAGCGTAAACCGACGGTTGTGCCGAGATGATCGTATTTGGTTTCGGTAGTCGTTGACAGATATTGAAATTTTACATCGGAAACCAATTTGTATTCGATGATAAACTGCGTGCTCGGTTTATTGCCCATCCGACTCCATTTGAGTGTGTTGTGTCCGTCCTCGAAACCGTTGACAACCAGATTTTCGGGGCGCACGGGCGGAGTTTTGGTTGGCGGTTTGGGCATTTCGATGCCGACCTTATTTTTATTTTCAACCGGAATGTTCGAGTTGGCTTTGATGACGATATTTAATCTCGAAGCCTCCGGTTCAGCACTTTGGCGGCTTGTTTGTTGGGCAGTAACAGCGGCATCGGCGGCATCATCGGCGGTTGTCCGCAACGCCATTTTCGTCCGCAGATCATCGGCTTTGGCACTTAACGCAGTAACTTCGGCGGCGGTTGTGCCAAAGTCTGTGGGTGTCGGCGCGGCGACCGTGACAAAATTATCCATCCACGCGAGTATTTCGGAATCGCTCATTCTTGAAAAGTCAGGCATTAGTTTTTCTCCTTTTGATTGTTCTAAAGATTTCTGTAAAGCGCGAATATAGTAACCTAATATGTAAATAAAAGAAACATTTATTCGTAATCCGCTATTTTTTTGTGAAAATAATTGGTTTTGTAGCACTGCAAATGGCATTCGTATTATTTCAAGCGGAAATTTTTTCGCTACAAACATCATTTGTATCGCTACGAATAGTGTTTGTAGCACCACAAATAACATTTGTAGTGCTAAGAATAGCATTTGTAGCGACACGAATAGCGTTTGTATCACAATATACATCGTTCGTATCGCTACGCACGCTATTTTTTTCGCTACGAAAAGGTTCTATACCACTGCAAGCTGAGTTTCTCTCGCTACGAAAGGTCAATTTTGCTTAAATCCGTGTTAATTTCTCGATTCTTTTCTTGTAAATAAAACTTTTTTAACTTAAAATCATACCAATTTGAAGACATAAACTTTGCAGTTAAAAGATAGTATTCAATAAAAATCATATTGAACGACAAACTATCTGCATTTTTTCTGTCATCAGAGTTTCCTGCAATAATTAAATTAATAACGCATTAATTTTACCGTCCAATAGCAATTTGATAAGGCAATAGCCGTAACATTTTCACCCCCGAAATTTGTCAGGCTAGTTTGTTTTACTTTAGAAACGACACAACCAAAGCTTTAATCGAGCAAAATATATTTTAATTCCAGTTCTGTGAGGAGGAACCCTAAATGAAAAGATTTTTAATCGCCAGCGCGATCTTACTATCAGTTAGCGTATTAGCGTTAGCTGTTTTCTTTCCGCAACTTTATGTGGAAGCTAATAAAGATTTCACGGATGCGGGAGCGAACCCTGATGCTCCCGGTTTTTTGAAATCCGTCGAACAGTATTTTGAGGGCGAAAACGACCCGGATAATCCGGCGTTCTTAGCGGACAAAATGAGTGAAGCAGACCGCATCAAAGCCCGTGAAGAGTATATCGGGTTCAGACGCGGTTATGACAAGGATAAGCCGTTTGATCCGACTCTTCGTCCACAAGCGATTGCTCAGATGGAAGAAGCGCAAAACCGTGTCGCGGCTTTGCCGGAATCAATTGAAAAAAATACACTGACAACGGCTTGGACGGAAATCGGTCCTAATCCGATTCCCAACGGTCAGGTTGCTGCCGGAGCATCGATGCCGGTCAGTGGTCGCACGATTGCTATTACGGTGCATCCGACCAACCCGAATCTCGTCTATGTCGGCACGGCATCAGGCGGACTGTATCGCACGACCAACGGCGGCACTTCTTGGACACCGATGCTGGACAACGCGCTGAGTTTAGCCGTTGACACGATAGCCATCGCCCCGGTATCGGCTACCACACCCGACACGATCTTTGTCGGCACGGGCGAAGCCGTTACCGGTTTCTTTGGCGCGGGCATCTACCGGATCGATAATGCCAGCACTGCTGCGCCAATTGTTAGCGGACCAATCGGAGGAGCTACTTTTCTCGGACGCGCCGTCAGCAAAATCGTCTTTCATCCGACCGACCCGAATATAATGTTTGTGGGATCAACCAACGGCAAAGGCGGTATCGGGGGTAGCGACAATAATATAACCGTTCCTACCGGCTTATTTCGCTCGACTGATGCGCTCTCGGCGACTCCGACTTTTACTAAACTAACCATTGCCGGAATCGCCTTTCCAGATGATACCACCCTCGTTGACATCGTAATTGATCCGGGTAATCCGAATCTTTTACTTTGTAATCATGCTGACAGATTTGGTGATGGTGATGGCGGTATTTATCGCACCGTCAACGCGCTTGCCGGGATTCCGACCTTTACCCGCACGTTCGTCGGCGGTGTGGGAACCGGTTTGTCGAGAACCGAACTTGCCATCCAACGAAGCGGCGGAGGTGTCGTTACGGTTTTTGGAGCCACCGGAGCTAACGGCGGCTCGGTTCAGCGTTCCACCGACGGCGGCGCAACCTTTACCCAACGAATTAGCAACAATTTCTGCGGCGGACAATGTTTTTATGACATCGGTGTTGCCGTTGACCCGACCAATGCCGACAATGTTTATATCGGCGGACAAGTCATAACTCAGGCTTTTTCAACTGACGGCGGAGCGACTTTTACCACTAGCGAAAACGGTCTGCATACCGATACGCACGCTATTGCCGTTGCCCCGTCATCGCCGACAACCGTTTATTTCGGTTCGGACGGCGGTATCTGGAAATCAACCGACAGCGGCGCAAACTGGACGAGTCTCAATAACACTACCTTTAGAGCAACTCAATTTATCAGTATGGCGGTTCATCCGACCGATCCGAATTTTAGCATCGGCGGCACACAGGACAACGGCACGAACTATTATAATCCGTCAGCCGTCTGGAATCGCGCCGATTTCGGCGACGGCGGTTATGCGCTGATTGACCAAAACGCGACCAATACAACTAATGTGCGGATGTATCACACCTATTTCAATGTTAATACTCTGCAAGGCTACGCAACAGTCGGTTTGACTGCCAATGCAACCGATAATGGCTGGACTTTTCGGGGTTGCAGCGGTGTTGCGGGCAACGGTATTCCGTGCGGCGGTGCAGTTCTTTTCTACGCTCCCATCGAACAAGGTCCGGGAAATCCGAATACGATTTATTACGGCGCGAACATTTTGTATCGTTCCGCCGACACGGGTTTGAATCACACGGCGGTCAGTCAAGATTTGACCGATCCGATCAGTTCCATCGGCATCTCGCCGCAGAATGATAATGTCAGAATCGTCGGTCAAAGAACCGGCGGACTTTTCGGCACTACGACGGGTTCGGCAACTTTAACTAATCTCGATGTTGCCAATGTCGTTCCTAATGAGTTCGTTGCCCGTTCCATTATTGACCCGAACAATGTCAATACGGCGTATGTTACGCTTTCAGCCTTTGGTGTGAATAGTGTTTGGCGCACAACCAATCTAAACAGTGCCACACCGACTTGGACTGCGCTTCCCGGAACCGGTGCCAACCTTTTGCCGCAAGTTCCGGTCAGTGCATTTATAGTCGATCCGGCTAATTCATCGATTCTCTATGCCGGAACCGACATCGGCGTATTCGTTTCCACCGATAGCGGCGCAAACTGGATGCCGTTCGGAACAGGCTTGCCGCGAGTGCCAACCTTTGATATGGCAAAAACATCCGGCAATCAAATCAGAATCGCCACCCACGGACGCGGACTGTGGCAAGTCCCGGCAATAAATGGCGCACCAACCCCGACACCAACCCCAACCCCGACAGCCACACCTACGCCAACTCCGACGGCAACACCAACGCCGACACCAACTCCGACTCCAACAGCTACACCGACACCGACTCCGACACCGACTCCAACGCCAACACCGACTCCAACGCCGACTCCAACACCAACTCCGACTCCGACTCCAACGCCAACGCCAACGGCTACTCCGACTCCGACACCAACTCCGACTCCGGCATTGAATATTATTATCAATGAAGTTGATTCCGATACTCCGGGTGCGGATACTTTGGAGTTTATCGAACTCTATGACGGCGGTGTGGGAAATACATCGCTGAATGGATTGGTTGTTGTCTTATACAACGGCTCGAATGATATGTCGTATGCGGCATTCGATCTGGATGGCTTCAGCACCAATGCCAATGGATATTTTACGCTTGGTAATCCGGCAGTTCCCGGCGTTGATTTGATATTCGCCAATAACTTATTACAGAACGGAGAAGATGCGGTTGCTTTATTTGCAGCTAATGCTTCCGATTTTCCGAATGGAACGGGTGTTATTACGACAAATCTGCGCGATGCTTTAGTTTATGACACGAGTGATCCCGATGATCCGGGTTTGTTAGTGTTATTAAATGCCGGACAACCGCAGATAAACGAAGATGAAAACGGCACGAGTGCGACGGTTTCGATGCAGCGATGTCCGAATGGAACAGGTGGAGCGCGAAACACTTCAACCTACAGAGTGCAGTTGCCAACCGCAGACGGCGTAAATAATTGTGCCGATCCAAGTCCAACTCCAACGCCGACTCCGACACCAACACCAACTCCGACTCCAACCCCGACACCTACGCCAACTCCGACTCCAACCCCGACACCAACCCCGACACCTACGCCAACGCCAACACCAACACCAACACCAACACCAACACCGACTCCGACTCCGACCGCTACACCAACTCCGACACCGACTCCAACTCCGACACCTACTGCTACACCGACTCCGACACCAACTGCAACGCCAACGGCAACTCCGACACCGACTGCTACTCCGACAGCAACACCGACACCGACTCCGAGTAATGTTTGCACTCCGGTGACAACTGTGACCGAAGGCGACTTATTCCCGGGCGGAATCGTGTCCTTTGGTGTTACAAGTGGTCCGGGTTCGGTAACGGTCGATCACGTCAATGCCGGAACAGGTCTGCAATCGCTGACCGTAGTTTCTGCAACTAATGCGATTGTCAACATTCCTCCGTTTGTGCCGGGAACAACTGCTCCTGTGACAGTGACATTTACTCCGATCAATCCGGGATTGGCAGTTGATTTCACGCTAAGAGCGGCAAGCACATTCCACGCGGCGAACATTCGTGCTCGTTGTGCTCAGGTTTGCACTCCTGCCACGACTGTTACTGAAGGCGATCTTTTCCCGGGTGGAATAGTTTCCTTTGGCATCACGAGTGGACCGGGATCGGTAACGGTCGATCACGTTGATGCGGGAACAGGACTACGATCATTAACAGTGGTTGGAACACCGACCAATGCGGTAGTAATGATACCGGCATTTACACCGGGAACATTTATGCCGGTGACGGTGACATTCATCCCGATCGATCCGAATCAGCCGGTAGATTTCACGCTGCGAGCGGCAAGCACGTTCCACGCGGCG
>JANMAA010000097.1:0-42351 GCA_031359215.1 Acidobacteriota bacterium
CGGGCAATAAACTTGATGGCGTGTCTTGTTCCTTGTATATTTGCTTGTAACGCTTCTCGAAAAGCGTCATCAGGAGTTTGTTTTGGTTGCTGTTTCACAACTCAATTTTAGCAAACTCCTTTTTACTGTCGTGTGCTTAGATTCTTTCAAGTCTTGAGGTGCTTTTGACTTCGATTTTTTCTGTGCCGGAATTGAAATCGAAGGTTTCTTCGGGGAAGTTATGCCAATAGTTCAGAATCGTTTTTGTATCGTTGGCAAAGTCAATTAAAAATAACTCTGACCACAAACCTTGTGCGGTATTGGTCGGAACATCATTTAACGCCCGAAAGATTTCGACAAATTTATTGATAGTTACAATTACTTGTTCTTGCGTCGGCTTTGTGTTCAGAGATTTGAGAAGTGTTTCCGATATTTGTAAAAAATAATCTTGCAAATGTCTGTCAGCATTTAAGAAAGTGATAACCGTAAAAGTTTGAAAAACCGATTCGCCGTTTTCCGTGATTTTACATTTTACGTATTTGACGAGTTGCAGGTGTTTCAGACGGATATTTTTTAACCGAATATTTTTTTGAGAATCTTCAACTGCCAACAGCAAAACAGGATTTCCAATGCTATCAACTGCAATTCTGAAATTCGGATAGTCGGGAATCGGAACAGCATTAAAAGCATCAGAAATTCCTTTTGTAGGAATTGAGAGCGAATCAAATAATTCAATTAAATTCATACTTGCCGAATAATGTCCACGCCGATATGTTCGGGAATCCAAATTGCGAGTGTCGGCACATCAGCATATTTCAATTTTTCGTCTTCGTCGAAAATGTTGGTGCTATCAGGGTCTTTCAAATGAAGTCGGTGAATTTGAATGCTTACCAGATTATTATTTTTAATTTCTCTGTCGCCCGGATAAATTACTTCGCCGGTTCGCGGGTTTTTACCTTGAAATAATTCTTGAATTTCAAATTCTTGAATTTCAGCGTCTTCTTGTCTATTCAATCTGCTTTTAACCAATTTACGGTCTCTGATTTTCCAATCATCCAAATTATTCGCACTCATCAGATAAACCAAGCACCTTTCATTCGGGTGATTTTCTAAATATCTGTTAAAAACACCGCGCAAACTCGAATAACTTGCCGAATCGCTTTCTCTGGTAAATTTCAGTTTTTTTAGTAAATTATCCAAACAATCTTGTAGTGGGATTTCAGCAACAAGATGTTTTTGATCTTCGGTTCGATTTGCGTGCCCCGCATCTACAGCAAACAACATTTCCTTTGGAGTAAGAAATTCAAACAAAGCGTTTCGATTCGTTTCAATCAAATTATCCGTGTCGTGCGGTGCTTTAATTTCAACCCAATTACTGCCGAAATGGTCACGGATAACGGCATCATATAGAACATTTGGTCTGGTCAATTTTAGCACTGAGTCCAAAACTACTTCTCTGTCCCAATTATTTAAATGTCTATTGTTGACATCAAAGTCTTCAAGTCTTTGTCGCACATCTTCTTCGTGTTCGATAATTGATAGATACGCCTGAATCGTCGGGGCTTCAAGCCAAACCCGACAATAGCCGAGATAGCTTTTTTTGTAACCAAAAAATCTGGCGCGTTGCAGTGTTGTATCAACTTGGCTTGTTCCCAAGTTTCGCGGCATATAAGTAACGGTCAAGCCTTCAACTGTAAAACCTCTATCCATTGATTGACCGCCGACTAAAATGTGAGAATAAAAATCGCTCCACCGAATCGGCGGAGTTTTGCCTCGACTTGCATTTACCTCCATTATTCGCGTGTAATTGATGGTTTGAATAAGCCTGTTGCTTAATTCTTGAAACGAAGGTAAATCGCTCCCGACAGAAGCAAGCAAATCGTTATAAGCTATTTGAAACTCATTTAATAACACGCTTTTTTCTTCATCCTCATTGCTTGCTAACAGGCGTTTCCAACTATCGCAAATACTTCTTATCCAGTTGAAGAAGACATTTTGGGCATTGGTCAGCCGTGATGGATGAACCATCATCGAACGATTCCGTTGATCTTTTAATATTTCACCTGCGGCAACTCCGAGAAAGAAAAATTTCAAAGCATAAAGCAAACTTTCCGGTGGCTCGTGAATCGGGTTTTGATTGGTCGGAACTTGTGCTACCGGAATTTCCCGAATAAGTTGCGGATTCTCAATGAAAAATGTCTTTCCGCCTGTATAATCGCCGCCGGGCGTAAGCAGTTTGATAAAATTCGGCGATAATCTGTTCATAATGTTGGTGAACAAAATTGCTTGTGGCGTAGCCGTGTATTGCAGAAATGTGTGATGTGGAAAAACACTTCTCAAATCGTTTATTCTTCGGTAGATAGTTGATGCTTGTCCTTCATTTATCGGATTATTCGCACCGGCATTTGCACTTTCTTTCGTATTCAAACTAGCTTGGTCGCTTTCGTCATCAACTATTAAGGTTGGAACATTTCCGATATTTAATTGTTTTAGTAGCCTTGTTAAATTTCTCAAATGGTTTCCATTTTTCATAACCGTTAGCAAAACAGTTGAGCAACTATTTTTGTCAGAAATGGTGTCCGCCCATTGTTCCAATTTCATTTCAATTGTGTTGCCATCTTCTTGTGTTTTCGGGTTTTTGATTACAATCCATTTTCTGTCAGCGCGGTCATCTAATTTCAAATCTTTTTTCATCCGTTCGTAAGATTGGTTTGATAATGGAATTGAAGTTCCCGCGATAATGATAATGATTTGATAATTATTATCTCTGGCTAAAGCCGTGAGAGTGGTAAAAGAAAGAGTTTTGCCGCTTTGAACATAACCGATTACTAATCCGGTTTCGTTATTGTCGGAATTATTAGGATTACCGCAAATTTCCATAATGCGGTATGTTTCATCTAAAATTCTCTCGCCTGTTTCGTTTAAAGTTCCATCGGCGTTAGCGAAGCCTTTGCTTCTCAGTAGTTCGTTCGTTTCTTCACCGACAAAAGGATTCCATTGTCTTACATCTGCGTTATCTTGTATTTCAATAAGTTCAGCCATATTATTCTGATTTTGATAAGTTAGAGATAAGTTCGTTAAAATTTCTCCTAACTTCTCCTTGTGTTTTTACTCCGCTTTCTTTCGCAATTACTTCGGACAAACCCAAAGCCGCCGCAAAACGAAGAATCGGTTCGATTTTGGAATTGTCAACGCCGACAAAACTGACCATAAACGGATGCGTCAAGGAAAGCCTGATGCCGATTTGACGAACGGTTGAATCGGTTGATTTTTGGTTGACGAGATGATTTGCTACTTCGATTAACTCGGTTAATGAAAGATCATAAGAAAGTTCAATCGTGATTTTCCAGGTAACCTTATTAAACCGAACTTCAAAATCGCGGTGAATAGTTTTATCTGTTTGCGTTAATTTCGGTTGTTCTACTTCGTCAACTTTGGGCGCGTTGATTGTGTCCGTCAGTGCTTGCGGAACTTTTTTCTCAAGGTCTTCAGCGGTTGCGATTAATACTTTTGTTGCCGATTTATATTCGGTTTCGGTAAGTCTGGCTCGGTATTTATCTATTTGTTGCAGAAGCGGAAAGTCTTTGTGGCTGAGATCGTCTTTGAGCAAATCAAGAAAAATATCGAGATTTTCGTCCCATTGAATACCTTTTTTGGTGAAATTTACATCGAAGCCTTCCAGATGTAATTCACCGAATAATCTTTGGTAGCGGAAACTGTTCGGATTACCGAAAATCTTTTCCGGTCTGAAACCTTTGTCGAAACTTCCTTCGATTACTCTGCCTCGCCGAAACAACGCAAATCCGGCTTCTGACGTTGAACCCGTTTCCCTGATGGCGACAAAACCGTGAACGCTTAAGTTTTCTTCAATAGGGAACTCGATTTCTTTTTTCCACAAAATAGGTGCGCTTTTAGCGTCGTCATATTTCGCTGCTTTCAATATTTTCGGCTCTTTGTAACACAATTCATCTTCATTTACTTTTAGAATTAAAATTTCTCTGCGAAAAAAATCACGATAAAGGGTTGTCAAGTTTAAAGAACACTTGAAAACCATTTATCGTGATTTTTTTACGCTAAATAATTTGATTATGAAAGTTAGTAGCCGATTAAAACTATGCCTTTTAACGGAAGTTGTAGTCGTCCGTTGATATAAAGCGTTTCAAGGAAAGCAAAAATTTTTGAGAAATCATCGTTACCGCGATAATCATTTCGCACGGCTAAAATTAGATATTCAACTCTTGGCATCATACAAGCCTGAAAAATATCTTTGAGAAATTGATTGTTCACATAAGCTCTTCCGGCTTCGACTTCCAAAACAATTTTTTCATCTGAGCTTACTGCGTCTGCGTCAAAAAACTTGTCAATTTTATTGTTCAAACTGAAAAGAACGGGAACTTTGATTTTATCGTTATGTGCTTTGCTTATTTCGACTTTAAATTTGAGAATTTCTAATGAAGGTCGGATAATTTGCAAAACTTCGTCGCTAATCAAAACATTTTCAGGCGATTTTATTTTTTCATAATGTGTTTCAAAACAAGCGATAACTTGTTCTACTTGTGAAGTTATTCCAAATGAGCGCGGGAAAAGTTGATATTTTAGCATTGCTTTTAATTGCTCTATTTTTGCAACTGAAATTTTTCAGTTTAAGAATCAGAGTCGAAATAAAAATTATTCGGCAACTTGTTTTTACATTCGCTTCCAATGTCAAAAAAGCCTTGCGAATTATCGAAAGGCTCATCGGAACTGATCAAGTTACCATTTGTTAGTAAATGAACTTGATACTTTTTTAATTTCAATTTTTTCCCACAAAGAAAACATCCATCACCAACATCAGGCGATGTCCTAACATCTTCTAATGGTATTTGAAAAATCCATTGAAATTTCATTATTGTTTCTGTCTGATTTATTGTTGTTTAATCAATCAAATTTACGTTTTAATTAAACAGCATAACCCTACTGAATATAGCTTTGTTTCCAGTCGGGAAATTTATTTTCGACTCTCGCGTAGCTTGGTAAAAGTTTGAACTGTTCTGCTTTGCTCAAACCTTTCAAACTTTTGCCGAAACTGCCTTTGTATTTACCGAGTTCGGCTTCGGACATTTGAAAAGGAAAAGTTTCTTCAAACGGATAAGTCGCGCCGAATTCCATTCCCCAAATCGGAAAGCCCGGAAGTTTTGTTTCTTCGGGAATCGCGCTGACAAATTCTTGCCAAAGATTTAAGCATTCGATATTTTGAGCAGGAAGTTTTATAAAATCCGTCGGCTTTTCTTCGATAAATTCGTGAATGTTTAAAAGCGAAGTTTTTTGCTTATCAATCTCGTCAAAGCTAAAATGCTCCAGTCCATTTTGCGAACCGACAATGAAAATACGAGTGCGATGCTGAGGAATTCCGAATTGATGCGGCGAATAATTTTGATGGTCAACCGAATAATTCAATCGCTCAAATTCGGCTTTCATATTTTTCCAAGTCGTTTCTTCGTCGTGTCTAGCAATAAACGGAACATTTTCGAGAATGAAATATTTCGGGCGGTGATGTTCGAGAATTTTTATAATTTCGTCAAACAGAGTTCCGCGTTCCGTATCTTTTCTACCTAATTGCTTTCCCGCCTTTGAAAACGGTTGACATGGAAAACCCGCGCAAAGAATGTCGTGTTTCGGGATTTTATCAATGTCGTCTTTAACAATTTTTCGGATGTCACCATCAGGCAAAACGCCCCAATTTTCCTTATAAACAGTTTGTAAAGTCGGGTCAATCTCACTTGCGAAAACGCAATCGTGTCCGAGTTCTGTCAACGCTCTGTGAAAACTACCAAGTCCGGCGAATAAGTCAATAAATTTTGCCATATTTTTTCGACTGCTTTACGTTTTCGCTTTAACTGAACTATTTAGGAAAATTGAAGAATCAATGATTTCGTTAATATACATTGATTTTCTATGATTTACAAACTTTTCTTCAATCATCTGACTAATTTAGATGAAAAATAGCGGAAGATTGTTTTCTGTTAGTTTGTTCTTGTGGGCGAGTTTGAAATATAGCTCCAAGCCTTTCTGCATCGAATCGTCAATCGAATACGAAATGTTTTCGCTCAAGTATTTTTTGAAATCTTCAAGCGGCAAATTTATTTCCGTTTTGTAGTTGGAAACTATTTCGTCCAAATGATTTAAGCCTTCATTTCTGATTGAGGCAAAATCAATTTTGCAAGATTGATTTGCCGTCATCCACATCGCAAAAACAAAACCGAAACCTGTAAATTCACGCCAAAGTTCAACCAGATCGAATTTCCTAAATTGGACTTTGGACTTTGGGCTTTGGACTTCGGACTCCGCAATCATTAGTGCCGGATCACCGATTAGTAAAGCACAATCGGAATCTTCAAGCATTTCGCTTAAATTCGGTTCGGCGTTTTTGAAGATCGGCTCAAAGCCTAAAAATTCGCGGAAAATTATCTTTGTCAGCGCGACGGAAGTTTTTGATGAAACATCGAGTGAAACCGTTTTGACATCGCACAAATCTTCGCCTTTTGTAACCAAACAGACGCTTCTGACGCGCTTTTTGGCACCGACACAAACATCGGCAATCAGACGAACATCTTCAATCATCTGATAAGCGATAACCGGAACAAGCGCGGCATCAACCCTTTTTTTGCTAAGAAGTTCGGCGGAACGAGCCGGAGCATTGTCCAAAATCAATTCAAACTTCCCGTGATTCGAGCCGTAAAGAAACGACCAAATCAGTGGTGCGGTATTTGAGTAACTCGAAGCGGAAATTCTCTGAACAGTCATAGTTTCAAAAGGCTTTGTTGCATAAATCAGAAAAAAGACACACTTTTTCCTGATTGAGTTTAATGTTTAATTTTGCAACTTTTTCACTTTCGGGCATTCTCAAAGACGTGTTTATTTAGAAAATCACAAGTCTTTTTGATACCGGTAGAATCTATCACTATTTTGGTTTACTCAAGCGGATTTTTCAATGGCAGTTTCACTCGTTTATCGAAAATAAAAACTTTTGCGATTAAAAAAAACAATATTCATAATCAGTTTTAGAATTTACTGCAAATCAAGGTTTGATGTAATTATAAACAATAAAACCTGTCGCTTTTACAGATTGATTTCCAACAAGAACGGGTTTAAATTTGGATCGGCGGGCAGCATCCTCGGCGGAATTTCGTAAAAGCGTGTTACCCGAAGTAGATTTGGCAGATGTAACATTTCCCTGCTCATTGATCGTTATTTTAACCACGACATTTCCTTGAATACCGAATTTTCGGGCATCGGGCGGATATACCGGAGGTTGCAATCTGATGGCGCGGGAGTTTAGTTCACCGACTTCGGCTATTTGCGGCGATTCGGATTGAACGGGTAAAACAGGTGTTTCCGTTTTATATGTTTTAGGCAAAGAACCCACTTGTTTTATCTGAACTCTCTGCAAGTTGGTTTTTGCCGATTCGTTGTTTGCATCCAGGTTAATCGCCTTTTGATAATCGTTTACGGCTGCTTGTAGATCACCTTTTTTTTCGTAACAATTTCCGCGACCGGCAAAAGCCGTTGAGGTTTTCGGGTCAAGTTCGATGGCTCTACTATAATCCGCAATGGCGATGACATAATCCTGTTTGTCGCAAAAAGCTAATCCGCGATTTAAATAAACCGGAACAAGTTTCGGATTTAGTTCAACGGTCTTATTATAATTTAGAATGGCTTGATCATTATCCTTTTTTTCCAGATATGCATTGCCGCGAATGAAATAAGCAAGGGCAAAATTTGACGAACTGTTGATTGTTTTACTGCAATCTTCAATCACCTTATCTATATTCTCGCTCTTTGTTGCGTTATAAAAAACACATTGCATCATCGGTTCTGAAGCAAGTTCTGGTTTTATATCCATCGCGGTTTTATAATCTTCAAAAGCGCGGGTGCGGTTGGATTTATAATGGTAGGCGAATCCGCGACTGTAAAAAGCTACGGCATCTTTTGGATTCAATTTAATAACTTCATCATAGTCGGCAATTGCGCGGTCATAGTCACCTTTAGCAAGAAAATCGTCCGCACGTTTTTGATAAAACGCCGCGTCCGGCGGGGTTGGAGTTGGCAACGGAGTTGGTGTCGGAGTTGTTTTGGGAACAGTGATTGGTGTCGGATTCGGGGTGGGACTTTTTTGCCGGATCGCTCCGATAAGTTCAACGCTTGCACCGTTATTACGCAGTTCATCTTCGATCTGCGATGTTAGTGTAAAGGTAACGCCTCGTTGTTTAACAGCCTCGGTTAAAATATCATTTTTCTGCACCAAAGTTGCTTTTTTTGACCGCAGAGCGATTAAAATATCGGTTAAACTCAATTGAGCCGCCTGAGCGTTTCCGCTTTGCCAATTTACAGTTATTGTAAGAATTGGCAAAATCAATAAAAAAATAGCCACCATAGCTAAACGTCTTTGTCCGGCTTGAAAAAAGAATATGGATTTCATATTTTCTGCTCCAAAATATTCAATAGATTAATTTGCTTTTGCAAAATAGTTAATTATGTAGAACTTAAACATCGATATGTTTAATGAGTATTTGCAAGGTTTCCGTCAGATTCAAAGAAACAAAAGCAGTAAGAACGAAACATTTTATTCTCAAATTCTTTCCTCTTCGCGTTGACTCTTTAATTATTGATAAGGTCTTCAACTGTGATGGTTTTTGGCTTTTTGGGCGGACTTTTTATCGCCGAAGAAGCCGGTTTTTCGACTCGCGGCGATGGAGATTTAATTTTAACGGTTGGTTGAACGGTCGGTTGATTGGGTTGGGTTTCAGTAAAAGCAGACGATAAATTCGGTGTTGGCGCAGCCTTTATCTCAGGTGTCGATTCAACCTTTAATACCGGCACAGCCTCTATTGTGGATTCGGGTATCACCTTTTCTTCGGTAGAAACCGGTGCATCTGCAAGCGTCTGATTCAATTGGTTGGGCGAGTCTGTCTGTAAGAACAAAAATCCCACAATTCCGCCGCCAATTAGTATTAAAACCACAGCAATGGCGGACATTTGCCGCCAAACTTTATTATTTTTGGGCGGTGTGGCAAATAGTTCATTAAATTCAACTGAGGAATGGTCGGATTTGACGCTTGTTTTAACCGGTTTTGGGAGAATAGATGGCGAAGGAATCGGTTTAGTCGAAACTAACGGAGCAGCTAAAACCACCGGGTGTTGAATGGCGGATGCCAGAGATTCTTTATTTTTTATTTCTCCGGCTGCTTGCTCAACCCGTTGTTTTTCAAGTTCGGCAGCAAGTTGTGCGGCTTTTAACTTTTGGGCTTTGGCTTCAAGCAATTGTTGTCTGATTAATTCTTGCTGCCGTTTTTGCTCTTCTTCAGCCTCCAATCTCTTTTGTTCGGCAAGTTGGCATTTTGCTTCCAATTCTTGATTTTCGGCTGATGTCGATTCTATCGGGTCTGCTATTCCGCTTACTTCCTGCGCTTCGCGCTCTTTTACTCTTACAAGCGCAGTTCGCAAAACTTGACGCATTATCACCACTGAAAAAAAACGATCCTCGCGTTTAATTTCCATTGCCTTCATTAAAACTTCGGAAATCTCCGGTGGAATATTTGAATTGATTTTATGCGGAACAGGTAAAGGATCGGGTTTTCCTTCTAAAATATCAATGGAACGCTCGAGCGAATCGGTTGGAAATTGTCCTGTCAACAGATGATAAAGTGTTGCGCCAAGTGCATAAATATCACTTCTTACATCCGCCGTCTTTTCCAAAATCCTCATTGATTTCTCGTCGTAGCTGTTATTGATCACTCTTTGGGTGGCTGAATCAAGTCCGTCCCAAATCTGTTCAAGCGGCAAATAATGCAAGGCTGAGGGAATAAAATTTTGATTGCTGATAGCCGGATTTACTTTTTCGTCCGAGTTTTTGGAAAGTTCAAAAGCAAAAAGTTTAATTTTGCCATCCGCAGTTAATCTCAAATTTTGCGGATTTATATCGCGGTGAATTATCGGCGGGATGTGTGAGTGAAGATAATTGAGGGCGTTCAGCAATTGGTCAGCCCAATTAGTAACGTCCGCTAGTGCAAATGAATCTTCATTATTTTTAAGAAGTTCACTCAAATCATTTCCATCGGTATATTCCAACACCAAATATTGCCGGTCAATTTCAGAGAAATAATCGCGGACATCTAAAATCGATTCGTGCTTTATGTTTGTCAAAACTTTCGCTTCATTGGCAAAAGCCGAATTATTCTTCTCCATTTGAGAAACGGTAATAACCTTTCTCGAATTACCCATATTTTCTTTGAGCAAAACATTTGTTTCCAAAACATTATCAAAGGCTTGATAAACTGTTCCTTTTCCACTCTGCCGAAAATGGTTGACTATACGATAACGTCCTTGTTGTAAAACTTCGTTTATTGCAAGCATATTTTTGGGAATAACAAACAGATGAAATGTTTGTTATCTATATAGTAACCATTTCAGAAGAAAAAGGGAAGAGTTTTGTTGTTAAATTTTTAACAACATTTAAAGGGTTTTAAAGTTATCGTATAAGATAGTCAGCAAGCGAAAAACATATTTTATAGAGCAGACTAAAAAATCAGAAACCAAATCTTATATTAGCCGGACATTGTATTTTAGTAATCGAAATAAATAGTTCCATCTCCGGAATTTTCATTATCGGCACCCTTATTTTCTTCTTTCAGAAAACCTTGGGCGACAAACAGTTTAACGATCGTGCGGGCATCATTACGCGTGAATTTGTCGGACAGCAAACTCATACGATTAAGGTCGGCTTTGCCAAGCAGTTGAATTTGATTGATGTAGCGAAACAGCAGCAAACCATCTCCTGAATAGCCATTAATTTTCATCAAAAGCTCTCCTTTTTTGAAGGCACGATTGCGTTTATTATATTTGCTCAAAATAGCCGAAGCCTGCACAAAATCGTTAATTTGGTCAACGATCGGGTCAAAAATTCGAAATGCCTCGTCAGAATTAACTACTGCATAACCTTTAACGATCTCCATTAAATCATTCAAATCGTCCTCGTCTTCAGGATATTCATTTGCCAATGACTTAGCATCTTTCATCAAACCGATAGCCGTTTCGCGGTCTTTTTCCGTATTCTTTTTGTAAAATTCAGTCGCCAAACTAACAAGTTTTTGGATTTGTGTTTTCTTTTTGCTCAAATTTCCAATCAGTTTCTTAGTGTCGTCGAGTTTGCCGTCTTTCGCCGTGCGGTTGATTTTTGCTGACTCATATTCTTCATTGGCGCGTTCCCGCGCTTTTTCGTCGGGGATTTGCTCGATAAGTTTTTTCGCCCGTGCTTCGTCCTCGATCTGAGCAATTTTATTGGTTAATGATTGATATGCCGAGGCTTTTTCAAATTCATTGAATTTCGGCAAATCGGCGAGAATTTCCTCGGGCGTAGAATTCGGATTCCAAAGTTTTTGTTGTTGCTGCAAACGCTTTAGTTCAGGAGGCAGACTCTTAAATGCTTCGGTCTGCTTTTGCTTGAGAAGCGACACTTTTTCAGGCGCAATTCTTTCCAAACTGGACATTGCCTGACCCATTCCTATCGTTATTTCCAAAGAATTTGTCGATTGCAAAAATGTTTCAATGAGTTTATTGGCAATATCCTTTAATTGCGAATCGGTAAATTTAAATTGCTTTTCTTTATTATTTTTCGGTGCATTCGGATTGGTAGCATATTGCAGAAAACGAATTGCCGCACCCAAATCTTCACTTTTTTTTGTCAAATCCGTATCAGCCAATTTCTTGACTACATCATCAGCCAACGCACCGGCTTTTTTTTCGTCTTTTTGATTGATTTTTTGCAGTAGTGGCAAAACATTCCATGAAATTCCTTTCGCCAAACTGTCTTTTATCAATTTTATAGCTTTGTCGGGATTTTGTTCGGCAGCAAGTAACGCAAAGCGTTGTTCAAGAGCTATTTCTTGTCTGACACGATATTGATCCGGATTAAAATTATAAAAACCGCTATCTTGTTTGGTATTTGGTTTAGCGGCTTGAGCCAGTGCTTCGCTAAGTTTGGCAGAGCGGGTTTGAACCAATAATTCTAATGCCAGATCAGCGTCGTGTTTGGCAATCAACGGCAAAATCTCATTGCGAACGTCATCGAATTCAAAAACTCCGGCGTATGGATCGTCGTCGGCTTTTTTATCTTTTTCTGCTTCGAGATTAGAAACGAGAATATCGTTTGCCGAGTTGCGGAAAAGAGCGCGGGCGCGTTTTTCGTCAAATTTCCAAAACAAATCGGCGGCAACTGCATAAACGATTGCGCGATTGCGCGGCAATTTCAATGATGCGGCATCGCTTACAGCTTGGTCGAGCATTTCTAGAGCCCGTTTTTCGAGTTCTTTTTGAGCTTTTTCTTTTTCGGTTGCCGATCCGGTTGCCGAAGTTTGCGCCGTTACCGCAATGGAAAGACTCAAAAGCAAAACGATAAAATAAAAGAATCGCCTAATACGCATAAAAATCTCCTCGCAGACGGAAAAAATAGATTTTAGAAACAGAATGTTAGCATAAACGATTATAAATAAGAAGGATTTTTCAATACGAAACTACTTTTCAAAAGATTAAGAGCTACAACAATTTTTACGAAGTTTCGACCGGAAAAACTGCGGTTTCACGAAAAGCAGAATATAGATGGAATTATAAAGCGGTTAATTAGATCGTAATTTATTTTTTCTTGATCGGCGTAATGTAATCGAAAGTGCGTCGAAAGTCGTCACCGTTGATTACAACGGTTTTGCTCATTTCAAAAAGGCGCGAACGCAAGCGCACGCCGATTCGGTCTTCGAGTGTTTCAATACCTTCGGCGCGTCTGTCATCTAAATAGTTGGTAGTGAAAATCGTCAGTTTTTTGTCGTTGTAACGTGTGTTGATAATGTGCGCCATCGTGTCGCGCACCCATTCGCTTGGTTTTGATGCACCTATTTCGTCTAAGACCAAAACTTCGGTATCGAAAACCGGTGCAAGAACTTTTAGTTCCGATGTTTGCGAAATGGAATTATAAGAACTTTGAATTTCCTTCAAAAGCGAGCCGAATTCATAAAAGAGACAGGAAAATCCGCGTTCGGTCAAACTTTTCAAGATCGAAACCGCCAAATGTGTTTTGCCAACGCCGACCGTTCCCATTAAAAGAATTCCGCGCTCAATCGCCGGATATTTATTTGCCAGTTTCGAAGCAAATTGATAGGCGCGGTCTTGCGACGGATTAAAAACGGTGTAACTGTTAAAATGGCAGTCAGTATAGCGTTTCGGAATCCGCGCTTTTTCTATCAGATTTGAATGAGTTTTTTGTTTACGGCATTTGCACGTTCGCGCACCTTTGCCTGCCACGATCTCCATTCCCGAACCGAAACAAAGCGGACACACTTCAGAATCGCCGTCAATTTCCGGCGATTCGTAGTAATCGTGTTCAGGCGCGTTCTGCGCCGTATTAGGCACGACGAAAAGTGGCTGAATTTTCGCTTTTTCCTGTGTCATTCGAGAAAATTAAATTTTTTTTGTTACCAAATAAACCTTGTTCCGACGCGAGAGCGTCGCTTCAATAAACTGCAAGAAGTTATTTTTGAAGTATAACACCGAAAAATTTGAATTCAAGTTTTATTTTACATTTAAAAAATCAGCAAACATCGGTCTTTCGCCAATTTCCAAAAACGCGAAAAAGTGAAGTTTATGAAAAGACAGGACTTAGGAATTAACAAAAATTTCACATCGGGCGAAAAAAAATTATGGTATTTTTCGCAAAGTTGGCGTGTGGTATATTAAAACAGACCGATTAGAGAATTTTAATTATGGGAATGTTACACAGCTTACTGATAAAACTGGGTTTAGCCGATTTTCGCCCGGAGCGCAATCCGATCACGGTTTTTTTGCTTGACGATGATCAGCGACGGCATCGTTGGTTTGCCAAAAGGTTTGAAGGCGACGAGATGGACATTGCCGAAACAGTTGCCGAAGCTAAAGAGTTTCTTCAGGAATTCAAGTATGACGCTATCTTTCTCGACCACGATTTGCTGCCGCATCATTACGAATCGAACGATCATAATGATTTTGAAAACACGGGTTACGCGATAGCCGAATGGCTCAACGAAAACGAGGAAATAAATCGTTCGGCAACGGTTATCGTTCACACGCGCAACGCCGACGGCGGATTTCGGATGGTCGAAAAATTACGCGAATCAGGCAGACAAGTCGAATATGTGCCGTTTCCGATGCTCGATCTGAAGATAAAAAATTATTGGCAACGGTAAGCAAAAATGGTAAAAGATGAAAAGATGAAAAGGGTAAAAGCTAACTTGAACAATGACAAATTACTTTTCCCCATTTTACCATTTCCCCTTTTACCCTTCAAATAAATATTATGAAAGCAATTTGGAACAACGAAATTTTAGCGGAATCAGATAAAACAGTCGTCGTCGAAGGAAATCATTATTTTCCCGAAGATTCGATAAACAAGGAATTTTTCAAAGAGAGCGAAACGCACACGGTTTGCGGCTGGAAAGGCACGGCGAGTTATTACGATGTCATCGCGGGCGGCAAAACCAATAAAGACGCGGCTTGGTATTACCCGGACGCAAAAGACGATGCGAAAAATATCGAAAACTACGTCGCATTTTGGAAAGGTGTTGAAGTTGTCGGGTAAGGGCTTTTTGTAAAAGCAGCTTATAAAAGCATCTAAAAAAACTCTTTCTTTTAATGGTTTTGTGGCGTAGAATGAAGCTAAATGTTGGAGGCTTTTAAATTCTATGAAACGAAAATTTTTTCTGACAATTTTATTCACGTTGTTTTTCGCGCTTGACGCTTTCGCTCAGACGGAAGTTTCAGTTTATCCGCAGCCCGATTCGCCTTTGCAAATTTTAAATGTCGTTCCGAGTTCGAGAAAATCAACGGATGATACGGGGCGCGAATGGAATATGCTGACGGTTGATTTTACCCTTCAAAACGTCGGCGACAAAACGATTCGGGCTTATACCATTCGAGAATTTAGCCGCGAATTCGACACTGATTTGGGTGGAGTCATCTTTTCTTATAAGTTATCGGCTGAGGGAATTCTTAAACCGAATCAGTCTTCTAACCAACAAATTGGAGAATTTGGTTCAACTCAAGTCCAAGAAAACTTCAGATTAGCCGTTGATTTTATCGAATTTACCGACGGCAGTACTTGGGGCAAAGACCTTTCAAATTCCGCGCAACAATTAGCCGGACTCAAAACGGGAATCAAAATGGTTCTCGAAAGTCTAAAAGAATCCAATCAACAAGGCGGCATCGAAGCGGTTATTAAAACACTCAATGAAATGAAAGAATTATCACCGCCCGACGAGCAAAGCGCGACTTGGAAAAGAGGTTTCAGAAGCGGATCAAACACGATGAAGTCTATCATTAAACGCGCTTATGAAACTGCCGGAAAAAAAGGCGCGGAAATAGAATTCCAGAAATATTCTGACGCTTATTCCGACAAATGATTGGCGAGATAAATCAAATAAACCGCGTTGCGTAGGAAAACCTGAACGAAGTTAAAATGAAAAAGATTGTTATTCTCATCGTTTTCTATTTGGCAATGTGCATTTTTACTTCTGCACAATCTCCACTCGTTGAACTAGATAGAGTCAAAGAAATAAAACTGCTTGAATCTAACCGAGATGATGCGGTAAAACTTCTAGCGGTTAACAGTTTGGATTTTTCTGATGCATCGGACTATCACTATCTAACATTTTTTACAAACAATACAGTTATTAAAATTTCGTATTCAAGCGGAAAATGTTCCGATGAGTCGGAAGATTGGAATGTTGTTAAAGGGAAGATTACGAAAGTAACTGTAGTTCCTAAAGATTCGATTCAGATTAATGATATTGGAATTGATTATTCAAAGTTTCGGAAAGAAGAAATCTGGGGCAGTATAAAATATGATTACGTTTATCACGACAAATCTGCGGGAATCGCAATTACAACAATCGGAGATACAGTTGAAAAAATTATTTTTACACCGTCTAGGAAAGATTATCCTCTATTGTGCGACAAGAAAGAGGTTAAAAAATATTATTCAAGTAAAAAATGGAATCGTTACCCCGAATTAAAAGACGCAATTCTTGATTCTAATTATCCGGCTAATGTTACTGATTTGGTTTTGAGCCAAACTGAAATAACAGACGATTGCAATTCGTTTGATGTGGTGCAGAATAAAAACTGCACAAAAAGCGAGAAGGAAATTTCCGTTTCCACAACTTATGCTGACCCTGAGAATGATGTTGTAACCTACGAATATTATGTTTCGGGCGGAAAAATTCTTGGACGAGGTGCAAATGTCGTTTGGGATTTATCAGGTGAAAAATCGGGAAATTACATGATTACAGCAGCGGTTGACGATGGTTGCGGGATTTGCGGCAAATTCATAACCAAAACAGTTGTTATTAAAGAATGTTCCGATTGCCAAGTAAAATAAAACTCAAGAAAATATGCAATCGCTCATAACCTTAGAATACGGAAAACTGCTCGCGCTTGTCGCGCGTTATGCACAAACGCCGATGGGCAAGGCGCGGTTGGAAGAGTTGCGACCTTTGACGAGTAAGTTGGAACTTGAAAGAGATTTGCAAGCGGTTTCCGAAACGATTGTTTTGAATGAGGAAAAGCAGGTTTCGTGGCGATTCAGTGAGCTTTTTGAGCCTTCGGATGTTCTCGCCGTTTTGAGAATCAAAGGCGCGACGCTTGAGCCGATTTCGCTTTTGGAGATAACGCGCCTGTGCAATCAGGCACTTTTTGCGCGTTCCGCCATTCAACCCGAAAAAGATACTGCGCCGACGCTTTGGCAAATAATCGAGAATCTACCGCCGACTTTGTTTGAAGCCATTACGCGCATCAACAAAAAACTTCTGCCATCGGGTGAAATTGACGATTCGGCTTCGCCTGAATTGGCGCGGCTTCGGCGCGAGATAAACGCGCAGCGCGGACGGCTGCAAAAATCGCTGGAAACGGTAATGAGGAATTCGGGTGCGGCGATTCAGGACGCGATCGTTACGCAGCGAAACGAACGGTTCGTCATTCCCGTCAAAGCGGATTTTCGCGGCAAAGTCGGCGGCGTAGCGCACGGATTTTCGTCGTCAGGCGCGACGGTTTTTATCGAACCGCTGGAAGCTATCGAAGCAAATAACGAACTGCAAAATCTGAAAGGCAAAGAAGAACGTGAAATAGCACGGATCTTATTTATGCTGACGGAAGATTTGCGTCAACAATTACCCGCGATTGAAGCCGCCGTTGAAGCCGTTGCGGAATTGGATTTTATCAAAGCAAAAGTCGAATTCGCGCGAAAATTCAAGGCGATTGTGCCGCAGATTTCCGATAATGAAACGCTTGATTTAGTTGATGCACGGCATCCTTTGCTTGAAGAAAATCTACGAACGCAAATTCCAAATTCCAAACTCCAAATTCCAAATTTAGAAGAAGAAAATCCAAAATCCAAAATCCAAAATCCAAAATCGGATGAAATCGTTCCAGTTTCGTTTAAATTGACGAAACAAAATTCCGTGATGATAATTTCGGGCGCGAATGCGGGTGGAAAAACGGTTGTGCTGAAAACGGCGGGATTATTGAGTTTGATGGCGATTTCGGGTTTGCCTGTTCCTGCCAAAAACGCGAAAATTCCGTTTTACAAATCAGTTCTCGCGGACATCGGCGATCATCAATCTTTGTCGGCGAATCTTTCGACGTTTTCATCGCACATCTCGAATATTGCGGAAATGATGCGCGGATGTGTTGCGCCGTCGCTGGTTTTGCTTGATGAAGTCGGAACTGGAACTGATCCCGACGAAGGTTCGGCGTTGGGCGTGGCGATTGTTGATTATTTTCGGCGCGAATGTAACGCACAAGTCGTTGCTTCAACGCATTATCGCGGTTTGAAAATTTATGCCGCCAATGATGAAAATGTGATAAATGCGTCGGTTGAATTCAACGAAAAAACTTTGCAACCGACGTATCGTTTATTGGTCGGACTTGCGGGCGCGTCTTCGGGAATCGAAATTGCGCGGCGTTTCGGTATTCTCGATGAAGTCATCGAAACGGCACGGGAAAATCTCGACATTTCCGCGCAGGAAGCCGAAAATTATCTGCATAAATTACAGACCGAAACCCGCCAAGCCGAAGATTTGCGCGTTGCATTGGAAGAAGAACGCGAAGTCGTCGCTAAAAAATACGCGCTCTTGGACATCGAAGCGGGCAAAAAAGAGAAGGAACGGCAAAAGCAGTTTGAGCGCGAATTAGCCGAAACCATCGAAGGTTTTGAACGCCAATCAAAAGCGTTTATCCAAACCATCGAAGACAAAGCGTTAAAAACAAAACTCGAAAAGGAAAGATCAGCGCGAAAAGCGGAACTCAACCGGGCGATTGTGTCCAAAGTCCAAAATCCAAAGTCCAAAGTCGGGAACTTGTCGGAATCGCCTGTTATAGAAAAAAGATTAAGTGTTCAAATAATTAATCAACCGATTGCTGTCGGCTCAAAAGTCTTAACAAAATTCGGTAATGTCGGAACGGTTGAGAAAATCGATAAAGATGTCGCGGATGTTCTTGTCGGTTCGATGCACTTACGCGAAAAGCTGGAAAATCTGCAAACGGTTGCCGGTCAGGACGCGCAACCGAAACAATCGCTCGGCGAAAAACTGCAAAAACAAACCACAGATGCAAATTTGCGCCTCGACACCGAAGATGCCGATGCCGAATTGAATCTTATTGGCAAAACGACCGCCGATGCTGAATACGAAGTTGATAGATTTCTTGACGAAGCATATCTGTCAAATCTGCCGAATGTGCGGATAATTCACGGTTTCGGCACGGGCGCGTTGAAAAATTTCGTCCATCATTTTTTGAAAGGACATCCGCACGTCTTAAAGTTCGGATTTGCGCCGCGCGATCAGGGCGGACAAGGCGCGACCATTGTAGAGTTAAAATAATAAACAGTTTTTTTAATAACTATCGAAAGTCTGACGAAATTGAATTTGTTTCGATAATATCAAGTTGCGAAAATTTGGCTTTTAATTTGTTGTAACCGCTATCTGACCGCCAACGAGCTTGGTAAAATTATCATCTTTTGATTTTGAATGATAAACATAAAGTTCTTGCCGTCGCCGGAAATCCTCAAACATTTTGTTATAAAAAGTGAAGAGCCGGTCGGTTGATATTTTCCAAGTGTATTGTTTAGTTGTTTTCAAAGCGGAAGAGGTTTTTATCCGGGATTTTTCGGGCGCGGCAAAAATTTCTCTGATCATTTTGACAAAATTTTCCGCAAGAGGTTCGATCAACCAAGCATTTTCGTGCGTTGCATAAGACAAAATTCCGCCCGAATTCGGGGCGACAACCGGAGTTCCCGAAGCCATCGCCTCAAGCGGTCCGATGCCGAACGGTTCACGGGGATTAGGATGAATGAAGACATCGGCGTTGGCATAAAGGTCGGCAAGTTCTTCTTTATCTTTTAAATTACCGAGAAATTTGAATTTGCCTTCCGCACATTTCTGCAAATCCATCTTTAATTTTTCGGCTGTCGGACCATCACCCGCAATTATCAGGCAATAATTATCTTCTTTTTCTTGCGCCAAAATTTTCATTATTGCAGGCAAAAGATGAACATTTTTTTCGGGAGAAATGCGTCCGGCGTAAAGCAGAAGTTTAGCATTTTCGGCAAATCCGTTTTCGTTTAAAATTCGCCGCCGCGTTTCCACATTTTTTCGCCCGACGTTAAAGGTTTCAATGTCCACGCCGCAATGATTAACAAAAACGCGCTCTTCAACCGGAACCTTCGCGGCGTGAAAATATCGCCAGCAGAAATCGAAAAATTTATCAGAACGGCGCGGATTGTTGGCAATAAGCACCGAATCAAATAATTCTTGTGCGGTATAATCCGAATTGGCAAGATAAAAATCGAACATCGCAAAATTATAATTGCCCATCAGCCGCCGCGCAAACCACTTGCCGATTTTCGATTTTGTAACGTAAGAATTGATGTTGTCGTCCATTCTTTCACAGCTCGAATGAACCAGCATCGGGCGATTTAGTTCGCGCTGATAACCTTTATGAATCAGACCAGCCAAAAGACTGATCGAATATTTGTCGCAAATCTCGATCATATCAGGCATTTCGGCGGTTAAAATTTTACGAATCGGCGAGTCGGCGGGAATATATTTATTCGGCAGTAAAACCCGGTAGCGTTTATCAAAAAGCGGAAAAGGCTCAGCTTTGACATAGTGAATCTTGCCGTATTCGCCGATGTTTTCAACCTCATCGGTTTCGCCCGGAACGATCAGTTGCACAAATCTTTGGTAACGATTTGCCGCTTCGAGCAAATTATTATATGCCGTGCTGATGCCGCCGGAATTCTTATGATAATAATTTGTTATATGAACTGACTTAAAAGGTTTATCACTCATTTTCTTTTATGAAACAATGAATCAAAAAAATCATTTTGAAGTTTTAGATTATAGCAAAAAGATTCGCGCAAAATGGCTGGTGACGACAATTTAATTTGCCGATACAAATGTTTTTTCAATCCAAAAAACAAATTACCGAAAATATTGTAAAATTTTACTTTTCCGGTATTAGCGGAAAAACACTTGAGGAATAATGCAAATCGTTTAATAATAATAATTTGTGAATGATATTGTTTCAAAAGAAATTCATACGGCATTTTCGGCAAAGAGTTTGGAAAAAAAAGATGCCGAACTTTTTATTGCCTGTCGGCGCGGTGACGAATCGGCTTGGAATGCTTTGGTTGACCGTTATCAACGACTGATTTTTGCTATTCCGCGCCGCGCCGGTTTGAGCGAAGAACAAGCATCGGACATTTTACAGGAAGTTTTTCTGACGCTTTTTGAAAAATTGGATGAAATCGAACAGCCCGAAAAGATTCGCTCGTGGCTCGTATCAACAGCGAAATTTAAAACTTGGGGCTTGGTTCGCAGTGAAAAAGGTTTTTATTCAAATGAATCGGAAGAGGAAATGGAATTAGAGATGGCGAATTTGCCTGATGCTTTGCCGCTTGCCGATGCAGTTTTAATCGAACTTGAAGAACAGCATTTAATCAGAACCGCATTAAAAGAGTTGGAAGAACGATGCCGAAAGATTCTTTCAATGATTTACTTGCAGGATGCGGCGGCAAGCTATGCGGAAGTTGCCATTGCAATCGGTGTCGGCGAAACGAGTATCAGTCCGCTGCGGGCACGCTGCCTGAAGAAATTAGAAAAAATTCTTCAAAGTCGAAAATGGTAAAATTGAAAATAAGGTTCGTCATCACCTTTTTTTTTTGAAAATGTCTTTTTTGTTAAACAACTCTCACTGTTAGAAGAGAGAGGCAACTTTTATAATGAAATTGATGAGCAAAAACAACGAACAAATAATCAACCGGATAATTCACTTGATGGAAACGGACAACTCGGTTGACGCGCCGCAAGATGCAATTAGCTGGTCGAAAAATATATTTTTGACCCGCGCTTCCGAACCGAAAAAATCAATCATCGAGAAAGTTTTGGCGGTTTTGCAGATGGATTTAGCGTCCGGCAAAGCGGTTTTCGGCGAGCGTTCCGCGTCCTCTTCACAAGCGCGGCAGATGCTTTTTCAAGCCGGCGAAATGAATATTGATTTGCGAATCAAACAGACAGAAAGCGGTTTTTCACTGCACGGACAAATTTTGGGCGAAGGTTTTGCCAGTGCGACAATAAAACTCGGTGATTTTGAAACGCAAGCCAACGAAGTCGGCGAATTTAGATTCGTGCAGATTCCAAGCGGAAAATACGCCTTGATATTGCAAAAAAACGATAGAGAAATTGTCATTGAAGGTTTGCAGTTTGATTAAACTGCTTTCAAAAAGCTATGAAAGCTGACAGTTGAAAGCAAAAAAAACTCCGTAGTTTCATTATGGTTAAGTTGTTGAATTTGAGCCAAGAATATCTTCATATCGAGAAAAAAACAAGTTTTTTTCTCGATATGAAGATATTCTTGGTGCGGCATATCTGCCAAATACAACTTAAAAAGGAGGCGCAAAATGTTAACGATCATTTCTATTATTTTAGAACTATGCGGAATTTCTTGGTCAATCTAGCCAATAAACATTAACTCATAGCACAACGAAGGTGGCGTTTGTCGCCTTTTTGTATTCTTAATCAATTTCCAACATATTTATAAAATGGAGCGTCAAGAACTCATTATCCAATTGTTAGAAACAAACGATAAAAAAACTCATCGTTCACTGTTACAAAAAAACTCAGATTTAGCCGACCTCGAACTCGCCGAAGAAATTAAAAACACATATTACGATTCGTGGACAAAAGAACCGCAAAAAACCCGCAACGCGGCAAGCGCATTGGAAGTATTATCGGAAATTATTTCCGACGATGAAGCCAAAGCCTTAACAAATTGGGTAAAAGGCATCGCCGATTTAACCAAAGGTAAAACGGAAAGAGCTATAAATCATTTAGACAAAGCCGCACAAATCTTTACATCTTTGGAGAAACCTTACAAAGCGGCACAAACTCAAGTCAGCAAACTTTATGCCCTGGCTCTTTTGGGAAAATACGAGGAGGCTGTTAATTATGGTGAAATTGCTCTAAAAGTTTTCGAGAAAAACGGAGATGAACTCGCGGCGGGAAAAGTCGAAATGAATCTTGGAAACATTGTTTCAAGACGCGAACTTCATTACAAAGCAGAAAAATATTATTTATCGGCACGAAACCGTTATCTTAAACTGAATGAATTAAAGTGGCTAACCATGGCGGAAAATGGACTTGCCATCACCTATTCTGCAATTAATGATTTTCGTGAAGCAGAAAGATTTTATACGCAAGCACTTAATCGTGCGACAAAAGCAAATATGCTTGTAACCGAAGCGGAAATTGAAGCAAGTATAGGAAATCTTGCGCTTTTTCGCGGAAAACTTGATCAAGCTTTAAATTTCCTGGAACTTTCACGCCGGAAATTTGAATCTTTGGAAATGCCGCATCAAACGGCAACTGCCGAATTGGAAATCGCTGATATTTATCTGGAATTAAATTTAGTAGAAGAAGCGTTTTCGATTTATGAAACTGTGGTAGTAAAACTGCAAAAGTTGAAAATGCAAGGAGAAGAAGCTCGGGCGCGGGCAAATTTTGGACGAGTTGCAACTATTTTGAAGAAAACGAAAATCGCGCAAAATGAATTAAAAAAAGCAGCGCGTCTTTATCTGGCAGAAAAAAATAAAGTTGGCGCAGCAGTTGTAAAGCTCACGCAGGCGAATCTCGAACTAAACTCTCAAAAATATAAAAATGCCTTGAAACTCGTAAAAGAAGCGGAAATCTTGCTTGAAAACAGCGGAAACATTAGACATAAATTGACCGCGAAGTTATTGGAAGGTGAAACGCTTAGAAATCTCGGCAAATATGAAACAGCAGAAAATCTACTTGAAGAAACTTTTGCCGAAGCGGTAAAACAAGAGCAAAAAAAAATCGCGCAGGTTTCGCTGAATTCGTTGGGTAAAATAGCTTTACAAACCGGCGATACACAAAAAGCGAAAAAGCATTTCAAAAAAGCCGTTGAATTAATTGAAACGCTTCGCTCACCGCTTCCGGCAGAGGAATTTCGGATGGCGTTTTTGGCGGACAAGCTCGCGCCGTTCGAGAATTTAGCGCGAATTTATATTGCCGAAAACAATTTTAAGGAAGCATTTTTCTATGTTGAAAAAGCGCGGGCGCGGTCTTTGACGGACAGTCTTGATGATATTCACCCGATAGCGGAAGTTTCAGGGAAACTTCAAGAAAAACTACAAAATTTGCGCGAAGAATTAAATTGGTTTTACAGTCGTTTGAACCGCGCCGAAGAAAAGGAATTCGAAAATTTACAACGCGAAGCAAAACTACGCGAAAATCAGATTGCCGATGTGATGCGGCAAATTGACAGCACAAAAACGAATAACGCCAACCTTAGCACGAAACGTGCTAAGGTTGGCGGACAAAACGCGGATGCGGAACTAAAACAACTGCAAAAGCTGCTCGGCAAACAAAAAGTCTTAATCGAATTCGTAAATTTTGACGATAATCTTTCGGCTTTTGTCATTACTGATAAAAAAATTCATTTTGTCGCGGATTTGGCAAAAGAAGATGAAATAATTGCGCCATTGGAAAGTTTGCAGTTTCAGTTTGGCACGCTGCGTTACGGCGCGAAAATTTTGGATAAATTTCTTTCGGAACTAAAAAAACGCACCGATTTTTATTTGCAGAAATTGTATGAAAAATTACTGAAACCGCTCGAATCTTTTATCAGTGAACGTGATTTGGTTATCGTTCCGGTCGGTGCGACGCATTATGTTCCGTTTCACGCCCTGTCCGATGGCAAAAATTATGTTATCGAAACGCGGGAAGTCGTTTATTCGCCGGGTGCGACTGTTTGGCGAAAATTGTCGGCAAAACCGTCGCGGAAATTGGAAAACGCGCTGTTGATCGGCTTTGCCGATGAGCGCATTCCGCTTGTCAACCGGGAAATTAAAACTTTGGAAAAGATTTTTAGAACATCTAAAAGTTTTACTGATGAAAGGGCGACATTTTCGGCTTTTACAAAAAACGCATCGAAATTTGACCTTTTGCATCTTGCCTGTCACGGACAATTTCGTCCCGAAAACCCGTTGTTTTCGAGTCTGCATTTGGCGGACGGTTTTGTTACCGTGCGCGATATTTGTTCACACAAATTAAAGGCGGAAGTCGTTACATTGAGCGCGTGTGAAACGGGTTTGAATAAAATTTTCGCGGGTGATGAGATTTTGGGTTTGGCGCGTGGATTTTTGTCAGCCGGGGCAAGTTCGTTAATTTTAAGTTTATGGACGGTTAATGACGAGGCGACAACCGAATTGATGAAAAACTTATATACGGAACTGCAAAATGGCGAAACGGTTGCCGCCGCTTTGCGAAAAGCGCAATGCAACTTTATCGGTCAGGGTTTTCATCCATACTTTTGGTCACCTTTTGTTCTGGTTGGAAAATAGTTTTGTCGGAACTGTCTTTTTGTTAAGATTGAGCGCACTGTGTAAGAAGCGGGACGGCAAACGATTTTATCTTCGGGGTTAGCAGTAATGAATAAATTTATAGCAGGCATTTTTTTAAGGACGATTTTAATCGTAACTTTATTTTTTACAAATATATCTTTCGGTCAGAAAGTTATCACACAGGTAACTAGTTGCAATGACTGTGTGTCGAACGAGGTGATTTTTGAACTTGCCAATGCGTCAAATCTACCCGCCGTTGCCGCACAATACGGACTTAACCCGACACCACTCGGACAGGTCGGCGTTCCGCTGACTTACCGGATGCAAATTACCGGCAGTCAAACGCCCGAACAAATTGTCACGGCGATGCGCGGCGATGCGCGGATTACGAAACCGGAAGTCAACCGAAAGTTATTTTCGATAGAACGTGATGGCTTGCCGTGGACAATTGGACATTCTTGGGCGGTTGGACATTCTTGGGCAGTCGGCGGAAGCGTAAAAGGTTACAATCGGCAGTGGTTTCCCAATTTAATACGGCTCAACGAAGCCCATAACATTCAAAATGGCGGTTCACGCGGCGCAGGCGTAACGGTGGCGGTTCTCGATACGGGAATTGATTTGACGCATCCGGCTTTTGCGGGAAAACTCGTGCCGGGTTACGATTTTGTTGACAACGATAATAATCCAAGCGAAGTCGGTGTTTTGCGGCAAGGCTCATTCGGGCACGGAACGCACGTTGCAGGCATTATCGCTTTGACCGCACCGGATGCGAGAATTATGCCGATTCGGATTTTAGATTCAAACGGCGAAGGCGAACTTTGGCGCGTTACGCAGGCAATAATTTTCGCGGCAAATAATGGGGCGGATATTATCAACATCAGTTTTGGTTACAGAACTTCACCTGATCTCTTAAAGGACATTCTCGATGTTTGCGACGGAGTTCCAACTGCGACCGGAAAAACATTTCCTGAATTGTTAAGAACTGTTGTCGTTGTTTCAGGTGCCGGAAATGGCGGACAAATCGGCAATGGAACTTCGCCGATTTATCCGGCTGGAAACCGCATAGATCCGCAAATCGGGGTGGGTGCAAGCACCCGGTATGATGCACTTGCCGCTTTTTCGACGATGTCGCCGGATGGCAGCGGAAACGAACGCTTTGTCAGAGTAGTTGCTCCGGGAGAAAATATTATCAGTGCAATTCCGGGCGGACGTTACGGTTCATGGTCTGGAACTTCGATGTCAGCACCGATTGTTTCAGGAATTGCCGCCTTGGTAAGAGCTAAAAATCCCGCTTTTGCACCTCACGACATAGTTAACCAAATAGAAAATACGGGAATTAGATGGGATTGTTTTCATCAAACCAGAGGCATTAGAGTTAAAACACGCCGGGTGGATGCTTTTTGTGCAGTAACAAACAATATAGCCTGTGGTGTTCCGCGCACCGGAACTTGTCTCGAGTAAAATTTAGTAACTTACCCTGTTAAAAAGAAAAAAGCCAATCGCTTCAGGTTGGCTTTTTTCTTTTTAACATATCTGTCTTTTTCCTGTATTTGTTTGCACTGTGTAACTGAACAACCGGATTTTGAAACCCAAAAGTTAAAAAATACGGCAGAGAAACATATTAGAAATTGAGGAAGATAAAGAAATGAAACAAAAAGAAAGCAAATTCAAACATGGGCAAATGTTGAATGCAATGATAATCGTAATGGCAGCTTTGATTTTATCGGTAATGCCGATTTCGATGATGGTCTCCGCCAGCGAAAATGCGGTGGGCGAGATTGTCGTTTTGACAAGAACGGCAAATTTGGTTTCGCCGAGTGGCACTGTTAATCCGCACGGTAACGCCACCTATCAAGTTTATCAAAGCGGAAACCGCGAACTTGAAATCGAAGCCGAGGATGTAAATTTGGCTGACGGAACGGTTTTAAGTTTTTTTGTTGATAACAATTCGGTAGGTCAGGTGAGTTTAGTTGCGCGAAAAGCAAAACTCAGACTCAAAACTGAAGACGGACAAAGCGTGCCGACTGTTAATAATGGTTCGACCGTCAACGTAAGAAATGGAAACACGATACTTGTTGCAGGAGTATTTGGCGGCGATAATTCAACACCGACACCATCGCCAACGGGTTCGCCGTCACCAAGTCCGAGTGGTTCGCCGTCACCAAGCGTTTCACCATCACCGTCACCAAGTGTTTCGCCATCACCGACCGGCTCACCGTCGCCTTCTCCGTCACCAAATGGAAGTAATTTATTTGCAGCCTTAACCGGCGCAACCGTTAATGGTGTATTGCCAAATGGCTATTCGGAATATGAAGTTGAGGGCAGCCGCCGCCGTTTGGAAGTTCGAGCCAGACAGGTAAATTTACCTAACGGCACAGCACTAAGTGTTTTAGTCGATAACATTTCAATCGGACAAATGATTTTGGATAGAAACGAAGGCAGACTACGGCTTCGAACCGATAACGGTCAAACAGTTCCGGTCATTATTAACGGTTCGACCATTCGAATCAACAACGGCGGAACGACGATTCTTTCGGGAGTTTTCAATGGCGGCGGTCAAGGGACTCCGACTCCGAGCCCGACTCCGAGCGGTCAGGGCAGATTCTTCGAAGCAAAATTGAACGGCAGTCAGGTCAGTCCGCCGGTTTCAACTATTGGCAGAGGAGAAGTTAAAGTTTTGTTAAATCAAAATGAAACACAGGCAACAATAACAGGTGAGTTTCATAATTTATCGAGCACGCAAACATCTGCAAAGATCGAAGCTCTGCTCGGAACGACCGTAGTTGTTTATGATTTCGGAACAATCGGCGGAAGAGATGGCAATTTCGCAACCGCTACTATTCCGGTTACACCGATGCAGGTTCAACAACTTCGCACCGGGTTGTGGTCTGCCGTTATCGGCACTCAAAACAATCCAAATGGAGAAGTTCGCGGGCAACTGCGAAATGATTCCAATTCAAATGATTTCGATGGCGACGGAAGCGATGATTTTGCAGTTTTTCGCCCAAGCACCGGAACTTGGTATATGCAAAACAGCGAAGGTTTCGGTGGACGCTCCTTTGGTCTCGCCGGTGACAAAGTCGTTTCGGGCGATTACGACGGTGATGGCAAAACCGACGTGGCTGTCTTCCGCAACCAAAACGGTTTGGGTATCTGGTATGTCAACCGAAGTTCGGATAATGGAGCAAGCGGCTTCCAATTCGGTCTTGGCGATGACAAACCGGTTCGCGGTGATTTCGACGGCGATGGACGTATCGACTATGCTGTTTTCCGTCCGGGTAACGGAACTTGGTATATTCAAAAAAGTGATAATTCCGGCTTCATCTTCACCCAATTCGGTTTAAGCGATGACATTCCGATTCCGACCGATATTGATGGTGACGGTAAGGATGACATCGTGGTTTTCCGACCTTCAAATGGTTTCTGGTATTGGCTCAGAAGCAGCGACGGCGGATTCAGCGGCGCACAATTCGGTATCGCCGGAGATATTCCGATCAGAGGCGATTTTGACGGCGACGGCAAAGCGGATGTATGTGTTTTCCGACCATCAAATGGCGTTTGGTATATTCTCAGAAGTTCAGACAACGGCTTTCGGGCTATGCAGTTTGGATTGAGTGAAGATATTCCGGTAGCGGGAAATTTTGATGCTGATAACAAAACCGATATTGCGGTATTTCGTCCGTCAAACGGTGTTTGGTATATCGTGAAAAGCGTTGACGGAACTTTTGAATTCAGACAATTCGGGCTGAACGGTGATATTCCCGCGCCTTCCCGGTAATTACAATTATTGAAGCAACGGTTGACAAAATTCAACCATCCAACCGATTGTTTCAGGCAATATTGTTATTATTAATTCGTTTTACGAAATAATTGTTTGAAGCTAAAGCCTTGACTACAACGTCCCTCCGTAGTCAAGGCTTTTTTTATTATTTTACTTTTGCAATAACATTCTCAAGTTGTCTGAGATGCCGCGCCTCGTGTCCGCCAATCAGCGTCAGCCATTCGTGTGCGGTCAATTCGCCAAAAGCCGGATGCGGAAACGTAAAATCCGAACATTCGACCGATTCAAAAAGCGGACGCAATTCTTCAAGTATTTGCCCGTTTTCTTCCATCTTTGCTAAAGATTCGGCAATAGTTTGCGTTCCCGTCGGACGCACTCTTTCGGGAGCTTCGATCTTTATATCGCGTATGGCGGAGGCTTTTTGTGCAAAATCCTCGGATAAAATTGCCGTGCCGTCCGATTGTTTGCCGGCGGCTTTTGCTTGTGACAACAACTTGGCGGAAATTTTCGCCATTCCGTTTTCGACGATAGCGATATGTTCGACAAAATGGGCAATTGTCCATTTTTCGCCCTCAGGCAAAAACTCGGTTTGTTCATCAGTTAAATTTAAAATAGTATTTTTAAGTTGTTCGCGGATTTTAGCATTTGCCGCATAAACATCTGAAATGGTTTGATTGATCATATTTTTTTTCCTGAAAAGTTAATTTTTTATTGCAACTGCCTGCGGACTAAAAGCCAGGCGATGCCAACGCAGATAACTTTGCACGTTGTTTGTTCCTTCCTTGAAATTTTTGACGTAGCCCGTTTGGAAATAGAGAAGTTTGTCTTCTGTCCATTCGAGATTTATTATCGGATTAAACGAAACCAAAGAACCGGGATCGGGCAAACTTCCGATTGGTTGATTTATCGGCGGACTTAGTGTTTGATTCGCGTTTAGATTCGTGTTCTTATTTCCGTTCGAATTGGCATTGACGTTTGTATTTGCGTTGCCTTCGGGTTCTTTTAACTGCAATTGTTCGTCAAAGGTTTTTGATGAGATCAGCAATTGATTGCGAAGCGGGATCGCGGCTTGCGTCGGCGCGTCGCCAATCGCGTCATAAATTCTCACTTGCGTATCGAACGCATCGGCTATTTTTGCCGAATCCGGCGACCAAACCGGGCGCACCGCTGTCAGATTATCGTCAAGCCGCCGTTCACGACCATTCTTTTCAATCAAACGCGGTCTGCCAAACGGAACGAAAACTTCGCCTTTAACATCAGCTTGATAATTTATGAAGTTCCAATCATTCAAAGTTGCCGCCAGTGCCGCCAGATTTGAACTGTCGGGTGACCAGACAAAATAGAAATAAACCAGACCTTCATTTTGTGTCAGCGGCTTTAAATCGCCGCCGTTTGCGTCACAAATATAAATCTGTTCGGTGCGAAAAGTCAGAACGGCTTTCGGCTGTTCAATGTTCGGCGTTGGAGTTACAGCCGCGTTCGTGTTTTGCAGATCGTTATTGGTTTCGATATTGGAGTTTGTTTCGGTATTTGCCGCATTATCGGATTCCGGCGGCTTTGGCTGATTTTCGGACAATGGATTGTTATTTGCTTGGACGACGCGGGCTTTTGCCGTAAATGCAACGCTACCCGAATCCGGCGACCACACAATCGTATCGGGATAGTGAACCGCCATTCCGTCGTGAGTTATTTTCTGCAAAATTTTCCCGTCTGCCGAATACATATCCAGCCGAAAATCACCTTGCAAGTCTTCAATTTTGTGATAAACCACCAAAATCTGTTGTTTGTTCGGCGAAGTGATTGATTTATCAAAAATTTCCAGCGACCGACTTTGGTCAAAATCATTCTGCACCGTTGCATTTCTTTCTTCCAGTTGGGCTTGATTATTTGTTGCCGGCGCGGGAACATCGGCTTCAAATCTGAAATTAAGCCGTAAGGAAGGAACATCACGCAAATTTGCCGGCGCAACGGTTTCCTTATTAAAAATCGGCTTTTGACATCCAACCGCCGATGCTAAAAGCGTAAATAAAAGAAATTTTACAAAATTTCGCTGAAACATATTTTTCTCTGCGGATGCTCCAATTATTGTAATTCTGCTTTCAAGTATTCGCTATAAAGCCGTTTTTGCTCATCCGTCGGATTTTCAACCGGCACGATTTTGTAATCGGATTTAGCTCGTCCGCCAAGCGTAACTTCAATTTCGCGCAATTCGTCAAAGCGGAAAATCGTCAATTGCACTTTATCGCCGGGTTTCTTTTCCTTTAAATAATTTTGTAGAAAATTCTGACTGGCACGATTGCCGTCAATGGCAACAATCTGGTCGTTATTATTTAACCCGAACTGATATGCCGGTGTGTCGGCAGGAACGTCACGAACCGTCAATTTACCATCGCTTTCCGTCAAATTTCCACCGAGAAATGGCTGTTTTGCTCCTTCTTCACCGGTTTGGAGCTGAAGACCGATGCCGCCTAAAATCGCGTTATAATCGATCTCTTCCGTGCCGTGAACATATTTTTTGAAAAAATCACCGAGACTTTTACCAGCCATTATTTCAGCGATTTTTTGAAAATCTTCGGGCGTATAATTTTTGTTCTGTTTATAAAAATCGTTATAAAGTGAGCGCATCACATCATCCAGCGATTTTACACCGGCGGAATCTTTGCGAATTTCGATGTCGAGCAAAAAATTAACGAGTTCCCCTTTGTCGTAATAAGAAATTTGATTATTGACCGAGTTTTCATCCTGTCGATAATATTTTATCCACGCATCGAAACTCGCGTTTTCGATGCTTGTTTCAAATCTTCCCGGTCGCGTTTGCAGTTGTTCGATAATCTTCGCCTTACTGTCAAGCACGTCCTGATCGCTGATTAAATTCGCGCGGCGCAACAAGATACTTTCATAATACGCTGTTCCACCTTCGGCAACCCACAATAATTTCGTGTAATTTTCATTTTCGTAATCGAATGGACCCAACGCGTCGGGACGAATTCGTTTGACATTCCACAAGTGAAAATATTCGTGTGCGACCAAACCCAAAAAAGCCTTGTAACGCGCTTCGGGTTTGAAGCCGAATTTTTGCCATTGCAACGCCGTAGAATTAAGGTGTTCGAGTCCGCCGCCGCCGCGCAGATTTAAGATAAATGTATAGTCTTTATATGGAAGTTCGCCGAAAATCACCTTTGCCTGTTCAACGATTTTTGCGGTGTCCTCAGCCATTTTCGCTTTATCATAGTTGCCATTGCCTTCGATAATAAAACGATGCGGAACATTTTGGACGACAAACGGAACTTCAACAAAATTACCGATCTCAAACGGCGAATCATATAATATATCAAAAGTCTCGGCGCGAAAAGTATTTGTTTGTCCCTCCGCTTTCGGCAAACCCGTCGCAATTTTCCAATTGCTATACGGCATAACTTTCACAGTTGAAGGCACATTAAGTCCGCCTTTCGGAAACATCAAAAGCGCAGCGTTATTAAAAAAAGCGTGGTCAGCGTTGAGTTCGTTTGTCCGCACGGTTAATTCATTGGCGTAAACTTTATAGGAGGCGATGATTTCCTTTGTGCCATTGGTGTTAATCTGCCAGGTATTTTTATTGATTTTTTGCCATTCGAGAGCAGTTCCGCCGCTGTTTTGCACGGCAAAATCCTGAACGTGTCTTGCATATTCACGAATCAGATAACTTCCCGGTGTCCAAACCGGCATTTTGATTTCGGCTTTTTCGGGCATCTGCGCCCAATTAAGACGCATTTCCACTTCGAGCAGATGTGTCCACGGCTTCGACATCGAAACGGTATAGTTTATGTCGGGCGAAACAGGTTTGACATCCATCGTTTCCGCCTTTACTTTCGGCTTTTTCTTTTGGGCTGGTGTTTCTTGATACATAGAAAAAATCAGGGCAAACATTAGAATCGGTAAAATTTTTGTTTTTATATTCACTCGCATTACTTTAGCAAACTCCGTCAAAATGATATGTTTTAATCTTTGCTATCTTACTACAAAATAAATTTGTGAGCAGTAAGAGATAGATAATCGGCAATAAAATGAGTCAAGTAAACATTACGGAAACAGACAATGAAAAGTTTTTTACCAAGCCACTGATAATCATTTTTATCACGGTTTTTATTGATCTTGTCGGTTTCGGCATCGTCATTCCCGCGCTTCCGTATTATGTCGAAAGCGATAGTTTTCGTGCGACACCTTTTGAGATCGGACTGCTTTTTGCGTCATATAGTTTGATGCAGTTTATTTTCTCACCGATTTTGGGGAGTTTGTCCGACAAATACGGTCGTCGCCCTATTTTGTTTTTTTCGATCATCGGTTCAGCAATCGGTTATCTTTTTATCGGTTTCGCATTTGCCTTGTGGATGGTTTTTGTCGGCAGAATCGTCGCCGGAATCACGGGCGGAAATATCTCGACGGCACAAGCATATATCGCCGATGTAACTACGAAAAAAAACCGTTCAAAGGGAATGGGATTATTCGGCGCGGCATTCGGATTGGGCTTTATTTTCGGACCTGCCATTGGAGGAATTTTGAGCCGCTACGGAATTCACGTCCCTTTTCTTTTCGCCGCCGCACTATCTTTTCTAAACGCAATTTTGCTTTATTTCATACTTCCCGAATCGGTTAAAAAAGATTCGTATGACCACGCCAAGATTCGCAAAAATCGTGTTGCGGAATTTATCGAATCATTAAGCGATTGGCGTTTCGGAACATTGAACGCCATCTATTTTTTTCTCGTCACCTCATTTTCGATAATGACCTACGCCTTCGTTTTATTTACTATTAACCGCTTCGGCTATACCGCCGAGCAAAACGGATACATTTTTGCTTTTATAGGAATTTTGGCAGTTGTCTTTCAAGGCGGTGTGTTCGGCAAACTTGCTGCTCGTTTCGGTGAAAATCCCCTGATGATTATCGGTTGTTTGATGATGGCGATAAGTTTTTTCGTTATTCCCTACATTAGTTCTGCAAGCGGCGGACTTACGGCTTTGCTGACTGTTACGGCATTTTTGGCTATCGGTAATTCGATTGCTTCGCCCGCGCTGACAAGTCTTGCTTCAATAGTTGCCGATGAAAGCGAACAAGGCAGAGCATTGGGCGTAATGCAGTCTGGTGCGAGTTTGGCACGGGCAATCGGTCCGGCTCTCGGCGGAGTTTTGCTCAATAATGCGCTAAATCAAGTTGATACTTCGACAATTTTGCGAACATTTTGGACTGCATCTGCAATAATGCTGATTGCCGTTTTTATCTCGATTTATTTTGCAACAATCGAGCGAAATCAAAACTTGGTTTAAAACTTTATCTTCAACTTTTTTTTGTTATATTTTTAGATAGAATTTGGGGAGAAATGTGAAAAGAGTAACAGGTATCGGCGGTATATTTTTTAAATCAAATAATCCGAAAGAACTCGCGGCGTGGTATGAAAAGCATCTCGGCATTGATTTCGGCGGAAAGGTTTATACCGATTTTCAGTTTCAGGAACGTGAAAAAGGCTGGACGGCATTTTCACTTTTTGACACGAAAACAACCTACTTTGAACCTTCAACCAAGGAATTTATGATAAATCTGCGGGTCGAAAATCTTGACGAATTATTAAAAGTTTTACGCGAAGAAGGCGTTCACGTCTTTGATGAACGTGAAGCCGGTGATTACGGAAAATTCGGCTGGATTTTGGACATCGAAGGCAATAAAATCGAACTTTGGGAACCGATTTAACTCACTGCGAAAGAATAACGAAAATGATAAGCGAACAATCAAAAACCGCTATTTTAAAATCTCTGGCGATACTTCTTCGTGAACATAGACAAACTGTAATTGAAGCAAACAAAGTTGATATTGCCGCCTGCCCGAAAGATGACGAGGTAATTTTTGACCGTCTAAAGATCGACGAAACAAAGATTGATAAAATGATCGCTTCTATTGAAAAAGTCATTAAAGCAAGCGATCCGGTCGGTAAAATAATTTCCTCTCACACGCGCGAAAACGGGTTAAAAATCGAAAATCGCACAGTTCCTTTCGGAACGATTTTGATCATCTACGAAGCACGCCCCGATGTTTCCGTCGAAGCCGCAATTATCGCGCTCAAAGCGGGAAATAAAATTTTGCTGAAAGGCGGCAAAGAAGCACGAAACTCGAACCTTTGTCTGGCAAATCTGTGGCACAAAGCCTTGGAAGAGAACGGCGCGGACACGAATTTTGTCAAATATCTCGATATTTCACGCGAAGAAACGCAAAAATTGATCTGCGGTGAATCGGAAAAATTCGATGTCGTTATTCCACGCGGCGGCGAAACATTAATCGATTTCGTACTGAAAAACTCGAAATCGCCCGTCATAGTGAGCGGGCGCGGAAATAATTTTGCGTATATTGACAGCGAAGCGGATTTTGAAATAGCTTTGCAAATCGTCATAGACGGCAAATCTCGCCTGAGTGTTTGCAATGCGCTCGACAAAGTTTTAATAGACGAGAAACTTCCCGATTTTGAAGCGAAAACTAATCAATTAATTATTGCTTTGCAAGACAAAACTATCGAAGTTTTCGGCGATGAACCCGTTTGTAGGTTAAATGATTCGGTTTCACTTTTTTTCGGTGAGAAAATGTGGTTTGAAGAATTTTTGTCGGCAAAAATGGTGATCGCGTCTGTTTCCAATATCAACGAAGCCATCGAAAAAATCAACAAATATTCGGGCGGACATTCGGCGGCAATTATTACGAGAAATCCTGAACACGCCGAAAAATTTATGCAAGAAGTTGATTGTGCGGCGGTTTATCACAACGCTTCAACCAGATTTACCGATGGCGGTGAATTCGGTTTAGGCGCGGAAATCGCTATTTCAACCCAGAAATTACATTTTCGCGGACCGCTCGGCGCAGAACATCTTTTAACAAATAAATGGTTTGTATTTGGCGGTGGGCAAATCAGGAACTAATGAAAAAATTAACAGGGATAAAGAGGATGCACAGCGATAAGATTGATCTTTAAAAATCCCTGTATATCCCTTTCATCCCTGTTAATTGTAAAAAAATGAAAAAGAAACTCGTTTTGAAGATCGGTTCATCGACCTTGACCAACGGAACAAAATTAATCTCGCGCGGCAAAGTCGAAGACATCGGGCGGCAGATTCTCGAATTGCAGAATAAATTCGACATAGTTCTCGTTTCATCCGGTGCGGTTGCCGCTGCTAAACAGCGGATAAATATAATTGATCCCGGCAAATTAGTCGAAACCAAACAAGCGATGGCGGCAATCGGACAACCGCTTTTGATGCGGATTTATCACGAAATTTTTAGTGATTTCGGCATCCTCACGGCGCAATGTCTGATGACTTACCGCGATTTTGAAAACGAAACTTCGCGCACGAATACGCTGAATACCATCAACGAACTTATAAAATATTCATACGTTCCGATTATCAATGAAAATGATACAACCGCCGTTGAAGAACTGATTTTAGGCGATAACGATAAACTTTCCGCGCTTGTTGCCGCGTTGATAAAAGCTGATTTACTCGTTTTAGCAAGCGACATTGACGGCGTTTTTGATAAAAATCCGCACCTGCACGCCGACGCAAAACTGATTCCCGAAATCAACAACATCGCCGAAGCCAAAAGTTTGGTCGAAGAACGCGATTCCGAACTCGGAACAGGCGGAATGAACTCAAAACTCGAAGCCGCAATGATTTGCCAAAAAGAAAACATCGAAACGTGGATTGTCGGCGGCACGAAAAACAATTTTCTGCTTGACGCGCTTGATGGAAAAACTACTTTCACAAAGTTTTTGAAGAAATAAGACAACTGAAACCCGCGCAATTTCAACAAAATTCTGGTTTGTGAGATAATCACTTGCTTGATAAACGACTTTAAAACCGGAGAATATTTTTATGCGTAACAATTTGCGGAAGAGCAGCCTGTTTCTTTCTTTGATACTCGTTTTGAGTATGTTCACGAATATTTTTGCTTTTAGCGAAAAATTGGAAAACAATTTATTTTTTAATATGAAAAATGATACGGAAGCCAACCCGTTGTTGGAAAAATGGAAAGGAAATTACGGCGGTGTGCCGGCATTCGACAAGGTGAAGATTCCGCAATTCAAACCGGCAATCGAAGCGGCAATGGCGGAAAAACTTGCGGAAATTGACGCAATCGTAAAAAATCCCAAACCGGCAACTTTTGAAAACACGATTATTGCATTGGAAAAATCGGGCGATACTTTGAATCGAATTTCGGCGATCTTCGGCGTTTGGAGTGGAAATTTGAACACGGACGAATTTGCGGCGGTTGACACTGAAATGAGTCCGAAATTTGCTGAATTAAGCGACAAGATCACGCAAAACGTCGGACTATTTAAGCGCGTTGAAAAGGTTTATAACGACAGCAAAACGTCCAAATTATCACCGATTCAGCAACGGCTGACGTGGCGTTATTACACAAATTTTGTTCGTTTCGGAGCAAAACTCAACGAATCGCAAAAGACTCGGCTTTCCGAAATCAATCAAAAACTTGCCGGACTTTTTACAAAGTTCAGTCAGAATCTTTTAGCTGATGAAGCCAAATATATCGTCATCGAAAACGAAACTGATCTAGCCGGATTGCCGGATGATCTAAGAGAATCGGCGGCTTCGCAAGCATCTGCTAAAAATCTTAAAGGTTGGTTAATTGCAAATACCCGATCTTCGGTTGATCCTTTTTTGACCTATTCGGAACGGCGTGATTTACGCGAAAAAGTTTGGAAACTCTTTATAAATCGCGGCGATAACGGCGACGAACACGATAATAATTCGATAATCTCAGAAATCCTACAGCTCCGTGCCGAACGTGCAAAACTTCTCGGCTATCCGACTCACGCTCATTGGACGCTTGCCGATGTGATGGCGAAAACTCCCGAACGCGCAATGGCTTTGATGGAAGCCGTTTGGAAACCTGCCGTTGCCAGAGTTCACGAAGAAGTTGTCGATATGCAGAAATATGCCGATAAAGCGGGCGATAAAATCACGATCGAACCTTGGGATTATCGCTTTTATATGGAAAAAGTTCGGAAGGAAAAATATGACTTGGATCAAAATGAAGTAAAGCAGTATTTCCAACTCGATAAAATGCGCGAAGCGATGTTTTGGGTAGCGGGAGAAATTTTTAATTTCAACTTTACGCCCGTTACGGACGTTCCGGTATTTCATCCCGACGTAAAAGTTTGGAAAGTCTCCAATAAAACGACGGGAAAATTGGTCGGACTTTGGTATTTTGACCCATTTGCGCGCGAAGGAAAAAATTCCGGCGCGTGGATGAATCAATACCGCAGTCAACAACGATTGGAAGGCGATATTCCGACCATCGTTTCCAATAATTCAAATTTTGTCAAAGGAAAAGAGGGTGAACCCGTGTTGATTTCGGCGGACGACGCAACGACGCTTTTCCACGAATTCGGACACGCGCTTCACGGTTTGAGTTCAAACGTAACTTATCCGACTCAATCGGGAACAAACGTGGCAACCGATTATGTCGAGTTTCCCTCGCAACTGCTTGAACGATGGGTAGAAACGCCGGAAGTTTTAAATAGATTTGCGCTGCATTACAAAACCGGCAAACCGATTCCGCAGGAACTGGTCGAGAAGATGAAAAAAGCCGCGACATTTAATCAAGGTTTTGCCACGGTCGAATATATGGCGAGTGCTTTAGTTGATATGAAACTGCATCTGGCGGGCGATAAGAAAATTGATGTCGATGCGTTTGAAAAACAAGCACTGAAAGAACTCGGAATGCCGAAAGAGATGGTCATGCGTCATCGTCTTCCGCAATTCGGACACCTGTTTGCGAGCGATGCTTACGCTGCCGGATATTATAGCTATATTTGGTCGGACGTAATCAGTTCGGACGCATACACCGCATTTACCGAAGCCGGCGGACCGTATGATAAAAAAGTTGCTGCAAAATTGGTGAAATATGTTTTCTCCGTCGGCGATACGATTGACCCCGAAATCGGTTATAGAATGTTTCGCGGCAGAGATCCGAAAGTTGAAGCACTAATGATTCAACGCGGCTTTCCGGTCGCCGCAACTGCAAAGATGAAAGGTAAAAAGTAAATTCCAATAGGAATTTGCTAATAGAAAATTACATTTCACATAAAAAACAAAAAGCTATCGGAAGTTTTCAAACTTTTGATAGCTTCTTCTAATTGATTCGAGCAATTTATGTTTTTTCATTGAATACGAAAAACATCAATAAACATTTGCCGATTTTATTAGTTTCTACTAAATTCCCAATAGAACATTACGATCTGTTTATGAATTTTTACCCGCCGAAAATCAGCGAAAAATTTAAGCATCCGCGAAATGTCGGGAAAGTCGCTAACCTAAATGCAAGCGGGAAAAGCGCGAGTTTTGTCTGCGGCGCATTTGTGAGTTTTAGTTTACAGATTGAACTTGAAACAAAAACTATTCTTTCAGCCAAATTCAAATCAAACGGGTGTGGATTTATGATCGCGGCGGCGGATGTTTTAGCCGAAAAAATTAGCGGTAAAAAGTTGCCGGAACTTAACGGTTTGAACAAAGAAGTCTTGCAGAGATATATCAAAGACGAACTCGAAAAATTCCCTGCAAATCGGACTCAATGTTTAGAATTGTGTTTTGAAGCCTTGCAATCGTCGCTTGCTAATTTTCGTTTGCTTCAGATCGAAGAATTTGCGGGTGAAAAGGCGTTGATTTGCACTTGTTTTGGAGTTTCGGAGGAAACCATCGAGAATATTATAAAAACAAATTCACTGGAAACCCTCGAAGAAGTCACTGAGTTTTGTAGTGCGGGCAGCGGTTGCGGTTCGTGTCAGCCTCTCATTTTGGAAATATTAGATGTTTTGAATGAAGAAAATTATGCTATAATCGAAAACCATCAACCGCTTTTGAAGCGAAGAAATTAAATTTTTGGAGACTAATAAGAAGATTTTCAGTTGAGAATCATAAATCTTTAATCTAAACATCAAAAAATGGACGATCCCGCGAGTAGTATTTTCCTTTTGCTTCAAGCCAATGAAACGGCGGTTTCAATCTCATTAACGGAAGCATTAATCGAATTTTTCTTTATTTTTTTTATTGTCGGACTCAACGCTTTTTTTGTTGCGTCTGAGTTTGCACTCGTTTCCGTGCGAAAGCCACGCATCGAAACACGCGCTGCGGAAGGAAGCAAAAGCGCACAGGCAGCACTGCGGTTGCTCGAAAATCCGACGCTTTTTATTTCCGCTGTTCAGCTTGGCGTAACCTTGGCATCGCTGGCACTCGGTTGGGTTGGTGAGCCGACGATTGCTCAATTACTTGAGCCGGTAGCGGAAAAGATTGCCTCCGAAGGCACTGCCGGATATATCGCGCACGGCGTAGCAATTGTAATTTCCTTTGGCATCATCACCTTTTTGCACGTTGTTTTGGGCGAACTCGTGCCGAAAATGTTTGCACTCGAAAAAGCGGAAACTTTTGCTTTGTTTGCTTCGCGCCCGTTGGAAATTTTTGCCAAAATTTTCTCACCGATACTTTGGGTTTTGAATAAAGCGGGCGGGGCAATCGGTAGAATTTTGGGTTTGACATCTTCACTCGATCACACTTCGATTTACACGGAAGATGAAATCCGCCAATTGATAAAAATCTCTCAGGAAAGCGGACATTTGAACGAAGAAGAACAAAAACTCATCAATAAAGTTTTCGAATTTAGCGAAACAACGGTCAGGGAAGCGATGATCCCGCGCCCGGAAATTGTCGGTATTCCCGAAAGTTCGACGCTTGAAGACATTGCGAGAGAATTTCGCCAACACGGTTATTCGCGTTTGCCCGTCTATCGTGGTTCTTTGGACGATATTGTCGGCTTTATTCACAGCAAAGATTTGATGCCTTTTTTATTGCGCCCGAAATCATTCAAACTCGAAAAAGTTGTCCAAAAGCCGATGTATGTGGTTGACACGGCACGGCTTGAAGACGTTTTGCGACAGATGCAGCGAGAAAAATTTCACTTTGGGTTCGTCGTGGACGAACACGGCGGCGTTGAAGGAATCATCACGCTCGAAGACCTTTTGGAAGAAATCGTCGGAGATATTTCCGACGAACACGATGAAGAAGTCAACGATCAAATACGCAAAGAATCTGAAAGTATTTTTACGCTCGACGGCGGACTTGCCATCAGAGATTTAAATCGCCGCCTGCATTTGAATCTGCCGGTTTCCGAAAGCTACACAACGATTGCCGGCTTTTTGATGGCGGAAGCCGGACAACTCCTCAACGAAGGCGAAACAGTTCCGTTCAACGGTCATATTTTCAAGATCGAAAAAGTTGATAAACGCCGGATTTTGAAGGTTCGGATGGAGAAATCATAAAAGTAAAAATTAAAAAAATTGGCGGTGAACTAAAAGTAATGTTTTGCTAAATTAGCCGCCAAATTATGACTTAAGCCGTCTGACTGGAGCGCAAGCATCCCTGCTTGCAATGAGTGTTCGCTTCGGACGCTCAAAAGCATTTGTTTATTACCAAGCCGAAAGAAAATCGGAGTGTTTGCCAGATTGTCTTAATTCGTTTGAGCGCACGAGTCAGCAAACGCCTTTGAGCGGTAAAAAACACCGCTCATGCAAGCAGGGATGCTTGCGCTCCAGTCAAGCGGTTTTCGTTTTCTTTAAAACTGAATTTATCAAAACATTTCATAGAACATTACTGTTAGTTCACCACAAAAATCTTACTCTTGCTTTTTTGTTTTTCAACTCAATACAAGTTAAATTTAATCTGCAAGTTTTAATACAAATCTATTCAGGAGTTATTTATACAAAATGAGTTTAATCGAATCAGTTTGGGCGCGGGAGATTTTGGATTCGCGCGGAAATCCGACGGTCGAGGCGGAAGTGATTTTGGAAGACGGAACGCAGGGACGTGCGGCGGTTCCGTCCGGCGCATCAACCGGCGAAAATGAAGCCGTCGAACTGCGCGACGACGACAAATCACGCTATTTGGGCAAAGGCGTTTTGAAGGCGGTCGAAAATGTCAACGAAAAAATCGCGTATGAATTGGAAGGTTTGGACGCGCTTGATCAGACTCTAATTGACACCACTTTGATTGATTTAGACGGCACGGAAAACAAATCAAATCTGGGCGCAAATGCGCTGCTTGCGGTTTCGATGGCAAACGCCCGTGCCGCTGCGGCGTTTCAGGAAATGCCGCTTTACCGATACATCGGCGGCACGAACGCGAAGACGATTCCCGTGCCGATGATGAATATTATCAACGGCGGCGCACACGCCGATAACAATGTGGATTTTCAGGAATTTATGATCGTGCCGGTCGGCGCGGAAACTTTTTCGGAAGCTCTGCGGGCAGGCGCGGAAATCTTTCATAATTTGAAATCCGTGTTGAAAGCAAAAGGGTTAGCGACGAGCGTCGGCGACGAAGGCGGTTTTGCGCCGAACCTGAAATCGAACGAAGAAGCGATTGAAACCATTCTCGAAGCGATTGACAAAGCCGGTTATAAAGCGGGCGAAAACATTATGATCGCGCTCGATCCGGCGGCTTCGGAATTTTACGACGGCAAAAATTACGTTTTCAAAAAGAGCGACAAACGCGAATTATCTTCCGACGAAATGATTGCCTACTGGACG
>JANMAA010000099.1:0-24934 GCA_031359215.1 Acidobacteriota bacterium
CTGAATCGTTTAATTTGCCGATCAAATCTTCGGAAAATTCCGCAAATTCGGCGTTGCGCTTATTTCGCACAAAAAATCGAGCAAGTTTGTCACGCCAATTATTCGTCTTAAATTTTGCCAAAGCCGTTTTATAAACTTGCAACTGTTCGCCCGTTAAATTCGTTTGTTCGAGCCACGATAAACGCTGTTCGTAAAGCCATTCTTCATTGGGATATTTGCCGATTTCGTTGGAATAAAGCTGCAAAATTTCTATTGTTTTCTTTTCGTTGGCTAGCGATGCGACGATTTTTTTCAGAACTTCCTGATAAGTTACCTCAGTTTTTTTTCTTCCTAAATAATCACGAAAAATCGTCGATTTGTCATAATAATAATCGTTGGTTGTCGGCTTTTCTTCCTCAGACGGAATGTTGATGCCGTCGTTTCTATTCGGTATGCTTTTTGCATTTTCTTCATCTAATTCAATTGAAACCCCGAATTCGATAAATTTCTTAACAATCAACGGTTTGTCTTGTTTGCCGAGATAATCGAGTGCTTTGTTCAAAACTTCACGAGCCTTTGCCTCGTTTTTGACGGTAATAAAAGCATCGGCAAGTTTTAAAGCCGCCGCTGGATAATCTGCCGAATTTTCATATTTGTCGGCAAACTCATCCAAAGTTTTTTCGGCAATTTCGGTGTCTTTAGTCGCCGTATAAAGCCGCACGATGTCGAGATACATCTGGGCGAGTTCGTCGGATTTCGGGTTTTCGCGTTTGTATTCTTCAAAAATTCGATAAGCGGCGGCGCGGTTAAAAAATTTATTTGCTTTCGTTTCCTGTTCGTCGAGTTTTTTTCGCGGATTTGAATCGGAAAAAATCAAAGACAAAATTCCCGTCGTAATCCCCGGATTAGTGTCGGCTTTGGCAACGTCCTCATAAAATCGCAAATCGCCTTTGGTTAATGGAAGACGCTGACTTTCCGCGTCGGAAAACATCTCGAAAAGTTGATAAAGAATTTTGGCGCGAAGTGCGGAATTTGTCTTAAAGTCTTCGCGCAGATAAAGCGTGTAAAGAAACCGCAAAGCCAAATCCGCTTCATTCGCTTGCAAAAGAAGCCGCGAAACAGTTACGAGTTCTTCAGTCGTCCAAGATTTTTTCGCTTGTTCGAGTTTTAAAATAATCGGCGTAACGTCATCATTTCCGTAAGAATAGTCGTGATTTTGATAAAGGGCGAGTCGAATTGCAGTGTCGAAATCGGCAGGGGTGTTCTTAAAACTCAACTTTAGTTCCGCACCATAAGCGCGAAGATGATCTTGGTCACTCAAAAAATCATAGAACTTTTGCGCTTCGGTTTCCGACCAAAACGGGTCAAACGCCGACCGATAAACTTTTTCAGCTTCCGTCGGATTGTTATTTTCCAGCAGAATTTCAATTTCTTTTTGGAGTAAATATGTTTGTTTTGCAGGAAATTGTATTTTTGCCTGACGCACGAAAAATAATGCCTCCGCATAATTTTTTTCTTCTCTAAGATTGCCTGTCAACTTCTCAAAGATCGGATAAACATCCGCATTTACTTTGGCAACTTCGGCGTAAAACTGCGTTTGCTGATATTCCTTTAAATCGTGTTTTCGCGCCAGTTTAATCAATCTTTCAAATATCGCGGCGCGGTTTTCCGCATCATACGAAAACAAAATCTTTCGAAGCATTTCGGCTTCTTTTGTAAACTGTGCCCGTCGTTCATAAAATGCGGCTAGATCGTTCATTTTTGATTGGTCAATTTCTATGAGGTGTTTCAGATTATTTTCCGCTTCATCAAACCGAAGAAGTTTTTCGTCGAGTTCCGCCAATTTCTCTAAAATATGCGGATTATCGGGCAATTGTTCGGCAAGTTTTGCTAACTTTTCTCTTGCTTCGACAGTCGGAAAAGGCACAATCGCTTGCGCTCCAAAAAATTCCTGTCGCGTAAAAAGAGCGTTTTCCATTTCGCTGTTCACGTCTTCGGCGGAAATTTTCGCAGAACTGAAATGTAATAACGCAAAGATCAAAAGCGAAGCAATTGAACCGCAGATAGCCACAGGTAAACACAGATGTTTTTTACAATTCAACCAAGCATCTTTTGATTTTATCTGTGTAAATCCGTGTTTATCTGTGGTTAGACTATTTTTCTTTCCTTTTGAAAATATCATTTGCCTAATACCTCTATCTGCATTTCTTCGGTCGTTTGATTGTGTGCGAAATCTTCTGCCGAAACACTTAAAATATATTTACCCGAAGCGAGATTTTCAGGAATTTTAATTTTTCCGGTATTTGACTTTGCTTCATTTGACCAAAAAATCTGCACGGGCTTTGTGCTGTAAAATTTAGCGACTAGACGCTTTGTGTCGCTGTCGGCGGAAACTTTCAGATTAATTTCTTCGCCCGCCTTAAAAATTGTTTTGTCGAGATTGATTTTCACCTTCGGCGCATGACCGTCCACGACGAATGTTTTATCTTCGCTGTAACCGATACCGTTTTTATCAGTCAACAGAAGCCGACATTTATAAGTGCCGTCAGCCATCCAAACCGGCGCGAGAAAGCGCGTTTCCCAAACATCTTCCGATTCTAAAAATTTGAGCGGCAGCGTTTCGCCAAAAGGTAAAACGGCAAAAACTTCTTTGACGGATTCATCTGTTTTGACGCGAATTACGGGATCGCCCGGTTGAATAAGTCGCGGACGCAACAGCGCACGAGGCGCGGCAATAAAGGCAGTATAAGGCGTTACGAATTTGTATTTTTCCGACAGCCGAATTATTTCACGAATATAATCCTCGCGTTCGCCGTCGCGGTTTATCGCTTCGATAAGAGCGTTGACCTTTGCCTGCGCCCAGACACGCGGTAAAAATTGATGTGTTTCGTCAAATTCGGGCAAATTTATTTCGCGCGAAAAATTTATCATTTCCGCGCCGTAGTTTGCTGAAATATTGATTGTTTGCGCCGACGGTTTTCTATAACGCCCGACGAATGAAAATCCTGAACCGAAAAATGAATTAGTGCCGCCGGCGTAAATGTCGTAAAGATTTGCGTCGTTTGATGAAGCAATTTTGAAATTTGCTATATCGAAAGTCCCGATTTTTTCAAGAAAAAGTTTGAGTTTGAGCTCAATGTCTTCGGTTTCGCGCACCGCATCGAAATAACCGTGTGTGATTTCGGTCAAACCTTCGAGCAGATTGACATTTGAATCCGCGCCAGGAGCAAAGGCAAAAAGACGAGCATTTGAAGCGTCGAACAATTTTTCCAGTTCTTTTGTTTGCACCGTTTCAAGTGTCGGATTTGCGTCTGAAATTAAAACGATACTTGATTCGCCATCTGAAAATTTCTTTGATTGTTCGATTGCAGATTGAAAGCCGCGTTTCAAATTCGTGCCCCCACCCAAACTCGATTTTTTGACAAATTTAAGCGCGTTTTCGATATTTTCGGCAGTTGCCGGCATCGGCTTTTCTGCCAAAACATCGGCTTTATCGCTGAACAAAACTAAATTAAACGCATCGTCGGGACTCAAACCGTGTAGAAAATAATCAATCGCTTCGACCGCGCGGGCGAGTTTCTCGCCATACATCGAAAGCGATGTGTCGAGCATTAAAATCACTCGTTTTGGCGAATGAGTTTCAACTTCTTTTTGAGCAAAGATAACGTTTGCCTGAAAGAATCCGTCGGCGTTTTGGTTAGCAAGTTTCGGATCACGCAAATCGTAAGCCGAAATTTGTTCCGGCGCACGAAAAGCAATAAGCGAGAGCGCATTTTCTGCTGCGTTTATTTGATAATTAAACGTGAAATCATCTTTTAATTCGATATTCGTAGCGTGAAGTTCGCCGACAAATTCATTCAGCTCAGATTTCATAATTTGCAATGGATACGCAGAATTTGTCTGCTCAATCGGGGCAAATTGAAAATTATTCAAAACGCGTATTTTCAGGTTAAATCCGCCAATGATTTGCGTTTCGCCGTAAGACGGTTTAAGCGGAAATGTAAAATGTGACGTAAGATTTTCCAACGCCAAATCTTCAGTATATTCCATTTCCAGACGCTTTGTGCCGTAAGAGTTTATTGGGAAAATCTTAGCTGAAAATCCCCTCGCACTTTCTGTCTCATTGGTCGTCTGCAAAATTCCCGGATCGGTTTGCTGCGTTTTAACCGATTCATAAATTTGATTAGCACGTCGTTTTTCCATCATCACACCCGGAATTCGTTGGTCAAAATCCCAAACTGCGAAATCTGCAATCGAACTTTTTTGCGGTAGCGCAAAGACATATTTCCCTTCAAGCGTCTGCGCCGTGTGATTTTCAAAAATCTGCATAATTTTGACCGTTGCGTGTTGGTTATCTATCGTAATTTCGACATTCATCACCGCCAGCGAGAGAGTTTTCGCGTCAGGCTTTTCCGACGGCAATGGAATCAACACACCCGATTGTGCTTGGGCGAGATAGAACGGCAAAAGCAATATCAAAGAAATAGTTCCAAATATAATTACCGCTAAACACAGTTGTTTTTTTGATTTTAGCGGCAAGAATCCGTGTTCAAACAAAGCTAATTTCTCCACACTTTTTGTCGTTATTTTCATCTTATTCTCCACTCTCAAAATAGCTTTTCTCTATTCGTGCTATGCCGTTTGTCGTTCCAAAATAGATATTTTCCGCATCACCCGCAATCGTCATAACTGTTTCAGAAGGCAGAATTTGTTTGATCGTTTTCCATTCCTGCGTTTGTAAATCCAAAATTTTTACGCCCGCCAAAGTTCCGATAAACAGCCGTTTACCGTCGCTGAACATCGCATTCGGATTGACGACAAATCTGTCCGTTTCATTTTCAAACGAACGAATTTCACCCGACGGCAACAGTTCAAAAACTCCGCCGCCGTAAGTTCCGATAAAAATGCGTTCGTTTGCATAAATAAGCGCGATTATCCAATTGGTTTTTAACTTTGAATTTGAGTCTTTGAATGTTCGGACAACGCGATTTGATTCGATTTCAGCAAGTCCGCCAAGCGTTCCGGCGTAAAGTTTTTTACCTATTTGCAAAGTCGCATAAACGGCATTATTCGGCAAGCCGTTGACGGTTGAAAGAACGCGAATTTTGCCGTTTTCACGAAACATCAAACCTTTGGTCGTCGCTGTAAAATTATTGGAAAAATGCGTTATCGAATTGCTTGGTAAAACGTCTTTTTTTGTTTGGTTTTCGGCGGAAAAATCTTGCTTAAAAATTTGTATGCCGCTTGAAGTTGCGGCGGAAATTGTCTCATTATTTCCTTGCAAAAAGTTAATTTCGCGGGTTTGCTCTGATTCGAGATGTTTTAGTTTTTTGCCGCTAGAGGAAAAAACATCAATGCCATGACGGAAAGTTCCGATCCAAAGATTTTCGTTTTTGTCGAATGTTAAAGCTGAAACAAAATTATCGTTCAGCACATTTTCATTGCTTTTATCGAACGATTTTATTTTGCCGTCTTTTATTGTAGAAACTCCTTGATTCGATAAAATCCAAAGTGTTTCATCAGTTAAAACCAATCGTGATTTTTGCTGATTTTCTGGCGCGTGAAATTGTTTTAAGGATTTGTCGAATGTAAAAATTTCGCCATTATCTTTCGTTAAAATAATTTGATCTTTGAACAAAACCAAGCCCGAAAGCGAAGGTAAAACGACAAGGGTGTGAAGACTTTTATCTTGCAAAATTGCCAAACCGAAATCGGTGGCGACATAAATATCTTTGTCTCTGGCGGCAATGCCGACAATGCGGTTCGATGGTAGATTTTCAGCGGTTGTAATGTGTGTCCAAACATCATTCTCATAAATCCATAAACCGTTATTGAATGTGCCGACATATAGTCTTGCGCCGTCTTTAAACAAATAATTAATTGCTTTTATTTGCTTATCATCAGCTTTTATTTCCGTAAAATTCGCATTGTCAAACTCAATTAATCCGCCGCCGAATGTTCCGATTAAAAGCTTACCGTCTTTTTCCGCAAATGCAGTTACGGCTTGTATTTTGCGGTCGGTAAAAACAAATTGCTCAAACTTTTCGCCGTCAAAAACAACCGGATTTTTTGTCTGTGTGCCGATAAAAAGTTTGTCGTTCCAAACGATCAAACAAGTCAGATCACTTTCGGGCAAACCATCTAAAACCGTGAAGTGTTTCAATAATTTTCCTTCTTCCGACATTTGTATCAGTCCGCCATTCGTCGCCGCAAAATACGAATCACGAAAGCGAGTCAAATCGCGCGTTTCATCAGTATTTTGAATAATTCGGATTTTATTGGAAGGGTGAGGAGTAAGAAGTTTTCTTTCATAAGGAACGCGATTTTTTTCCAAAAGGCGGGCGCGTGTTTCGGCAAGCATTGTTTCGGCAGACTTCCTGATGATGATTATTTGATAAATGAAAATGATTGCAATCGATATTGCTAACGCACCGAAAATTTTGTATTTTTTTGATAATCGCATAATTTGTAAACGATTATCCATCATTAAAACTTGAATTTGAACGGTTTAAGCAACGTAACCGGGATGTGCAGACGCGGAAGTCGAGGTGTGGATTTCCACAGTTTTTATATCGGGAATAAATTCAAATGAAGGATTTTAGTCTCTTATTAAAATTACATTGACCTTTTTAGTTGAAAAATTGTGCCTTCGGTTTCGCCCTTGCTCCAAATAATTTCGGCTTTTATAAGTGCAGCACGGGATTTGATATTGGCTATGCCGCGTCCTTTTGAAATAATTTCTGCAGGATCAAAAAAAGTTCCGTTGTCCTTGATGTGAACAACGAATTCATTTTCGCCTGAAATTTCGATTTTCATTGAAACGAATTTCGCATCGGAATGATGTTTGATATTGGTCAAAACTTCCTGCACAATGCGGTAAATCTGCATTTGAACATTCGGCGCAAAATTTATTTTTTCTTCCAAATCTTCGGCGGCGTGAAATTTGTAATTTTCGAGTGTATGACCGAGTAGAAATTCGAGCGAGGCAATCAAGCCGACATTTTCTAAAACCGATGGACTCAAATCTTCGCAGATGCGGCGAATTTCCGTCGAAACGGCTTCGATTTCCAGACGAAACTTGCCTGCTTCAGACGGCATTTCATCCGACATCAACATCAAAGCGCGTAAATCGGCAAGCGTTTGGTCGTGCAAATCTTGAGCGATACGCTTTCGTTCGCGTTCGGCTTCGTTTGCTAAATCAAATCGAGCAACGGCTAGTTCACGGTTTCTGAGATTAATTCGATGATGTTCAATCATTGCCCAGATCAAGCCGACCAAAGCAATAAAAAGCAAAACACTAAGCGCAGTTGCCGTCCACGGGAAAGGTGCATCGGCAACCGAAAATTCAATTGTCAAAGGATGGGAAGCCAGCAAATCTTTATTGAAAGCTCGAGCTTCAATTTTATAGGTGTCGGGTGTTAAATCGGAGGGTGAAAATTGTGCATCGTTTGATAATTTTTTGTCAATAATTTCATCTTTGCCATTTTTGAGCAAAAATCCATATTGAAATTGTTCGGGAAATGTTCGGCTGCTTAGCCCTGCAACCTCGAGCAATAATGAGTTTTGCGGGTATTCGAGAGAAATTTTTCGAGACATTTCTTCAGGACTATACAACCGCTGACTTAATAATCTTGTAGTAACTATTTTCGGGGCAATTTCACTCGGCACATAATTGACGATTCCGCGATTTGTGCCGATTAGTAAGCGGTTTTCAACCTGTAAAAGTGAAAAAATCTGTTCCGATGGTAAGCCTTGTTCGACATTTATATCGGATGTCATCCAACCCAATTGTTCATCTAATTTGAGATGAAATAAGCCTCCCTTTAGTGTTGCCGCCCAAATATCTGCTCCTTTTATCCAAACATCCCGAACGTCCCGATTCGGAATGAACACTCGTATTTCATTATTTTGCAATCGGGCAAGCCCTTTTTCACCGGAAAACCAAAAGACATTTTCATCCTCTTTGAATATTCCCCGAATCGCCGAACCCCGCAAAGTTTCTAAATATTCTTCTTGTCTGATATGGTTGCCGTCAAAGATATAAACCCCGTCATTTGCCGTGCCAATCCACAAATTTTTATCATGTGCGAAAAGAACAGTCGGGGAACTGTTATTTAAGATTTGCGTTTGATTTTCAATTTGAAAGACACCTCGTCCGAAAATTGCCGCATAAGTTTTATCCTTGAAATGAGCGACTGATCTTGCATCACCCGGTAAAATGAGTTTTTCATCATATCCGAAAAGTCCATTCGGCGTGCTGATTAATAATTGTTTTGAGGCATTTTCCGCAATGTCATAGATGGTTTTTGAACCAAAATGATCCGCTTCAAGCCAATTCCCCTCCGCTTCAATAAATAATCCGCGATTTGTGGCTGCAAAAATCTGATTATCGCTCGATTTGTAAAGTGAACGCACAAAATTGCTGTTAGAGTTTTCGGAGAGCGTTTGATTAAAAGGACTAGACGCATCGAACCGGCACACGCCGCGATTTGTGCCGATCCAAACAACGCCTTCGCGGTCAACGAAAAGCGTGTAGATCGTGTTTGAACGAAGTCCGCCCGCTGTATTTTCAAACGTAAAATGTTCGAGTTGACGGCGATCTTTGAAATGAAACAGACCGTTTTTCTCCGTGCCAACCCACAAATCGCCGGATTCGTTTTCGGTGATTGCCGTAATTGTTCCTAAATTTTCGCCGACGCGCTCCGGGCGCAAAATGTCCGACGCAAAAAAAAGTCCGCTCGATGCTGTTCTGTCAACTTTTGTTCCAAACCATAGGTTGCCTTCTTTATCGCGGTGAAGGGCATTGACGAAATATGCTCGCGGACTACTTGGGATTTCCAAAAAACCATTATTTTCCTCAACTAAAATTCCGTGTCCGCGCGAACCGAAAAAAAGATTCCCCTCAAATGCCCGTGCAGCATCGGTAAATTGCAGATTTCGCGGCGCAGATTGAACAACTTCGAGAGCATTATCAGGGTTATGATGAAATTTATAAATCGTGTCGGGGCTGATTATTGTGCCTGTTTCACCTATAACTATTGCTGAAATAGATTTACCAAGCGTTTCTTTGACCGGCGCAAACATATTATTTAGAAGTCTGCCCGCTCCGGCATCCGTCCCAATCCAAAGCGTTCCGTCCAAATCAGTTTCAAGAGTTAAAATATTACTTGATGGTAAGTTTTCCAGACTAACATTTTCGACACGCCGACCGTCAAAACGGGCAAGACCATTTTGCGTTCCGAACCATAAAATACCGTCGCCGGTTTGGGCTATTGCCCGAACATTATCTGCCGGTAAGCCGTTAAAAAGTGTTATTGCGCCCCACTGATGTAAATTTTGCGGCTGAGGAATATCTTGTGAATATACCGAGGATTTTAATAATACAGCGCAGAAAAAAAGTAAAAATAAAAAGGCAGTCCAAATAAATTTGAAATTCACTTTTTTTTCATTCTTTTTCATCCAATTTTAAGATTGATTCGGTTTTCGTTCCAAATATCTGCGCTGGTCGATTGCCAACCATTCTGCCAGTTCATCATCGGATTTTTTTAGTTCGTCGGCGTTGATTAAACCGCGTTTTATGGCTTCGCAAAAGGCACGGGTGCGCGAATTATAAGCCAATTTATCATAAGACTCACTTTCAGTTCCCATCGAACTTTCGCTAAAAAGTTTGTCATAGAGCGTCGCCAGACGGCTTTCGACACCGCGCAAACTCAGGCTACATTTTCGCGCAATCGCCCAATTTGAAAGTCCAAGGGCGAGATAACGTAAGGCTTCCGCTTCAAATTCAGTCAAGAGCGGACGCTGAAAAGAATCTTTGAAAGCCGGATCAATCATATCAGCACCGTCTTCCAAAACGGCGGCAACGAATCGCAGAAACCGCGCTTCAGGATTATTTTTGTGGATAAAACCGTAAGTCGGTTGCGGTTCGATAGCGCGGACAATTTTGCGGATTTCGTTGATATAAATCTCGTGCGGGAACTGCGTCCAAAAAATAATCCGTGTTTCGGGAAGTTCGCGCCAAATCATTTTCGCGGCTTTTACACCGGAAAATTGAGGCATTTGAATGTCGAGAATACACAACAAAGGACGATGTTCGAGCGTCAGCGCAAGTGCATTTTCCCCGTCAACTGCTTCAATTACCGGAGTGAATCCGGAAAATTCGCGTGTTAGTAACTCGCACAAATATCGGCGTTGCGTGTTGTTGTCTTCAGCTATAAGTATCGGCATCGGCTTTTTGAATAATATCGATAGTTGGCAATTATAGGCTAAGTCCTGACAAACGACAAAAATATTCGCCCTAATCCATTAAAACTTGATTCATTGACATATTTTTTTCTTACCTTTTGAGAAATTTGTGTATAATGCGGTTGATATAACCGGTTGTAAAATTGTGCAATCTTTTTTTGGAGATTTAGCATCTATTACGGTAGTTTCAAGCGTTGCTTGCCATTAGAATTTCTAAATTTCAAAGCCTGAGGAGGAAATATGTTGTCTAAATTTAAGTTTTTTCGTATAGCGTCTGTTTTATGTCTGGCATTTTCTTTGTCGATTGTTGTATTTGCCGACACGATTCGACTTAAGGACGGAAGCATAATTAAAGGTAAGATCGTAAATTTTAACGGTGGAAAATTTACGGTCGTGATCGAAGACGGAACACGCCAACGGCAAATGAGTTTTAACGTAAACGAAGTTGAATCAATCGTGTTTGACACCGAATCAATTCCGACTGTTAATACCTCAAGCCCGACAATCACCCAAAATAATGACACAAACTCAACAATTATTACGGTTGGACAAACTAAAAAGCCGGTCAACCCGCAAACGACCTCGCCTCAAGCAAATCCTTCCGAAAACACGAAAACTACGGAGATATTACCAAAACCTATCGAACTCAATGTCAAAGTTTTAGCTGATAATTCTTCAAATGGATGGACAAATTCGGGTTGGGTAGTAAAAAAAGGGCAAAAAATCAGAATTTCCGGCAACGGACGCATTTCTTTAGGCAAAGGTCGCTCTTCTTCGCCATCCGGCATTTCTACTTTGCCTGATGAAAATAAACTGATCCCAACCGAAGCAACCGGAGCATTGATTGCCGTCATTGGCGATGACAATAATGCTTTTATTCTCGTCGGGGATTCACGCGAATTTACGGCAACCAGGGACGGTGCATTGTTCTTAGGCGTGAATGAAGGAAATTTGGACGATAATACAGGTGCTTTTGATGTTAAAATCGAGGTTTTCCCCGACATTGGAAATTAATTTTAGTTGTTCGATACTTTGAGAAACTAATGACAACACTTTTTTTAATTTGATTTCTTCCAACCAAAAGCCGACAATTTATATCTAAGTTAAAAATGAAGGGGCAAAAATTATGCAATCTGTTTCGTTCAAGCGTGTTTCGTTACTATTTATTTTGACAATTTTCATTTCACTTGGCGTTGGCACAGGTATTTTTGCCCAATCGAAACAACAAAAACCTGATAACAGAGGCGATCAGAAAAAAAACAGTCGTCCTGTTCCAAAAACCGAAGAAGAACTAAAAAAAGAAGAAGAACGCCGTAAACAAGAAGAATTGGAAAAAAATGCCGTAGTTGACGAGGAAGTTTTGAAAATCAAAACCAACATCGTCAATGTTGACACGGTTGTTTACAGCAAGAAGGGTGGTCAAATAATCACCGGATTGAAACAGGGAAATTTTGTAATTTATGAAAATGGAATAAAGCAGGAAATATCGAATTTTGCTACACCTGAATCACCGATTACTGTTACTTTGGTAGTCGAATACAGCAAATGGTCGGAGATTTTCGGATCATTCGGTAACGGCGGATTTGAATCGGGCAAACTGGAAGTTGTCCGTCCGGTTGCTTATTTTCTCTCAAAATTCATCAAACCGCCTAATGATTACGCGTCGCTTATCGCTTTCGACATACGTCCGACACCAATCACCGATTTTACCAATGATCCAAATCGTCTGCGTCAAACCGTAGATTTACTTTTACGAAACAGTCCGGCATTTCGTGAAAATAATCTTTTTGATTCTTTGAAACTAGCCTTGATCGGCGGCAGAGGCGACTCTGTAGTTTTGGAAAATTCAAAGGAAGAAACAACCGAATACGGCGGATTAGTAAATGTTCAGGCAAAACGGCGGGCGATCATTCTCGTCGCTTCGGGCATCAATACTTTCAGCAAAACCAACTATGATGAAGTGCGAAAAATAATTCAAAATTCGGGGATTCCGATTTACATTATCAGCACCGGGAATTTATTTTTCAAACGCTATGAAAGCCAACTTCCGGCAACCGATTCGATCAGCGGAACTCCGGGCAGACTAACTTTTTTGCAGGCGGCAAATGCGATGAACACTTTTGCCAAGGAATCCGGCGGAATGCACTTCCCGGTTACATTTGAAGGTGAATTGCCGAGTGTTTTGCAATCGATAAATGCGCTTTTGAGGAACCAATACAGTCTTGCTTACGAACCGACGGAAAAACGCGAACCTAATAAAAAATACAAAATTGAAGTAAAAGTCGATGTTGACGGCGACGGGCAAACCGATGAAAAGCAATATATCGTTCAACATCGCCCTTTTTATACAACGCCTAAAGAACTCAAAGAGAAATAAATCAAATTTTCAGTTTTATTAAATTCATTAACTTTTATCGAAAGAAAACTATTTAGCCGTTTCTGCGTGTTCTAAAATTATTGTGAATTTATTTTCTCGTGCTTCTTGAAAAAGTTTTTTGAAAAACTCTTTATCTTGGACAGCAAAAGTGTTTTCAGTTAAAAATAAACCAATCTCTTCTTCTTTCGCGTCGGAACTTATCGAACCTTTCAGTTGATTTGATGTCAATCGTATCTTAACGCCCAATTCAACCTGATTCTTGCCAATTTTGACGTTGGTCAAATTGGTGTAAAGCATCATTTTGATCAATCCGTCTTTGATGTCGTTTTTTGATGGAAACTTGGAGCGTTGACTATGTTTGGCTTCGATTAAATAGAGAGTTTTGCCTTCGATTTTGGTTTCGTCGCAGGTGAAGTAATATTTGCCGAAAAGCGCATTATTGATGGTAACTTTGGCTTTTGTGTCGCTTGCCAAGGCTTCTTTCGGTTGTAAAGTTTCAAATTCACGGTTTTGCGCGGTTTGAGCTTTGGTGCGGGAAAATTCGATGAATTTTTGCGGCGTTTCGGCATATTTTATGAGTTCGTCCAAAACCGTCGAATCGTGCAGATAAGTTTTCGTTGTTTTGGAAATTTCTGCATACGCCGATTTTGCTTTTTCAAGCACATTTTTTAATTCTTTCGCCTGTTTTTCGTTCCATTCACGGGTTGTTCCCTTGAAAGCAAAAACCTCGTTTAATTTTGCCGTAACATATTCATTATCAAGTTTTTGCAACGTGATTTGGTCAAATCGTTTTGCGTTTTTTTCGGCTGAATTGTAGTAAGCCAGAACAACGTGAACATCCAACAAACTCAGAAGCGGAAGCGTATCCCATTGCAAAAAATCGCGTTCACCGCCTAAACCTTCATCTTTGACGACAGGAATTATGGTAACTTTTCTGCCGAAATGAGCGAGAGTGTCATAAACTCTTTCATACGGATAAGAGCGTGTCCGTTTCGGCGAAATCCAACGACTGACCGCGATTTTTTCCTTGCCATTATCCAGAATAAACGCGCCTTGTGATTTGTTGATGTCGAAATTCTCGGTTTTTGAATTTCTTAATGTGTCCTGAACGAATTGTTTATATTTGATTTTTTCGACATCGCCCGAAATTTCGCCCAATTGTAGTAATGACGGCTCAACTTTGTTGAGATTAGAAATAAAGAAATTGCTTTGACTGCGACTGTTTTGAAAATAATTAATATTTTGAAACACCGTATTTTTCACAAAACTTTGCGATGTTCCCGGCGAATCACTTGTTCTTCGGTCAACTACCGAAACACTGTTTTTAACTTCAACCACCGAACCGAGTTTGATGAACGAATTTTCACGTTTCACCTTTATTTTCAGACGCGGAGAAGCCTGATTATCACGAATTTCCGTTGAATTCGAGCGAAAAGTGATCGAATAAGATGCCCGCAATTGGACAATAATATCATCGTAAGCCTTCTGAATTTCGGAGATTTGACGAATCGGATAATAAACACCGCCCGAAATTTGCGCCAGCTTTTCACCTTCGCTTTCCGCTTTTGAAGTCAAAGCTATGTAACGTGAACGCAACGGATCGATCGTGCTGTTTGAGTTATTTGCTTCTGATGCGGCAATCAAACCCGAAGGAACATAAAGCGGATAGATTAATGCGCCGCTTTCCTGAATCGCTCCCAATAACGAATCGAAAGACAAAAACGAACGATTATCGTCGCCATCCGACAAAACTATAATTCCGGTTCGTTCTCCGCGCAAAGGTCGTAATATTTCTGCCAATGTAAAAGCAAGTGCGTCATAAAATGCCGTTCCGCCGCCCGCATCGAATGTGTCCAAACTTTCCGAAAGTTTTTTCTTATTCGTCGTGAAAGTGGAAAGAGTTTTGACATCCTCGTTAAAAATAACGATAGCTATTTTGTCACCCGAACTAGCAGTATTAACGAAATTTCGCGCGGCTTTGCGAATAAAATCCACATAATTATCAACGCTTCCCGAAACGTCCAACAATAGAACCAGATTGAACGGCGCGGTTGTCGGTTCAACGGCTAAAATTTCGCGCATTTCACCGAATTCCGAAAGTTCAAAATCAGTTTTCTGCAAATTGGAAATTGCCCGGTTGTTGATGTCGGTAACTTTGACCAACACTTTTTTAATCGGTGAGTTTATTATGGTTTGATTGTTTTTACGTTCGTTTAAAACAGGTTCGCTTTTTAACGGCGGCAAGGTTTTTGCGTAATCGCCGAAGTATTTAGGACTTGCTCTTTTAATTGCCTCCATCAGCATCGAATCGCCGCTGCGGATTATTGCTTTTGCCGCGCCGGTCAAAGGTCTTTCACGCAAATCAGAAGGAACTTCATTCGGATTCACATTTAATAAAATAATGCCGCGGGCAGTAGTTAGATTTAATTCAATTTGTCCCTTATCTTTTGTTTTTCGTCCTTTTTCCTTATTTTTCGCCGCGTTTTCTTCGCCCTCACCATCGGCGTTTTCTTCAATGTCGGAAGATTCTTTCACTTCTAAACCTTTATTCTCAACTTTCGACTCTTGATTAATTTTGCCCCTGATTTGAAATCTGCCTGCCGCTTTTTCCTTTATTTTTGCGAGATCGACATCACTGACAAAACGCGGGCGCGATTCCGTCCAATTAAAATTATAGCGAACATTATCAAGCGGCACATCCGCGACAATCGTGCCGGTTTCAGTTAAAACCTGCGCCGATTCCAAATTGCCCGAAACTCGAACTTCGCCATTCCCTGTTATTATGCGAACGCGAGTCCGCAACGGCATTTTGACAATTAAATCGATTCTTGACTTCGGATTTTTTGGAATGATTATGAGTTTCATCATTCCATCCATATTTTCAATCGTTAATTCATTTTCAGAAATAGTTTTCTCAGCATTAGTCGAAACGGATATTTTCGCTTCTTGCGCTTCATCCGCCAAAACTTCAACACGACCGTAATAATTAGTAATTTCAACCAAACCTTTTGAATTAAAAGCAACTTCACGCCTGAGATTTTGCGCCTGAATGCTCCCTGCAAAAAGTAAAAGAAGAAAAAGACTTAATTTTTTCATAATGCGTGACGTTCGTTTGAAAATACTACTCACGTTTTACGATTCAGATTTTGCCGGTTTGTTTGCCCGATTGTTCAAGCCGTTCACGAATACGCTTTTGCCAATTAGTTCGCGGACTTTCCGCATCTTCAAATTGTTCAAGCAGATCACTCATTGATTCCCCACCGGCTTGGCGGGTTTTAAAGTATAAAAGCGCAGTAAGAACAGCCGTAAAAGACGAAATGAAAATTACGATCGGCAGCCAGAACAATTCAAAAAACCCTTCGGTCAATTTCGTCCGAAATTTACTATCTAAACTTTGCTCTTCATCTTTCGGAGATTCTATTTTTACTTCGGTCGAATTGATTTTAATATCATAATCTACGATCGATCCATCCTGCTTTTGGACAGTTTCCATTACTTCGCCCACTTTTTTCATACTCGAGTCAATCGTTTTGATGATGGCGGCGATTGAAACCGTCATCACTATTGCCAAAATGCCGGGTACAAAATAAACCAGCACAGCGGTCGCAAAAACAGTGCGGAACGAACGCCTGACAAGTTCGACGGAACGTCTAAGTGCTACCCGACCACTGATGCCTTCCATAATAATTGACGGCGCAACAAGCATAAAACGCGCTGACAACCAAACTCCCGGCAATATGCAAAATGCAAGCCCAAGCATTGACAACAAAGTGCTTACCGTAACCGTTCCAACAAGTTTTTTCCCACGCTTTTTGACTTCGCTCAACGCGGCTCGCAAATTTATCGGACGGAGCGGAACAGCCAATATTTGTGCAACAACCCACGTCGTCATTCCGACCAAAAACGCCGCATATAAAATCTGTGCAAAAAAAGTTAATAAACCAATGATGATAACGGTAATAGTTGTCAATGTTCCGTCTTTTACAAAATTTACAGCCTGTAAAAAAGTAAAAGCGATTTTTACCAGTGTCAGCAAAATAAATGGAATTGCCGTAACCAGTGATAGAAGCAAAAACTTGGGTAAGTACTTACTGTAAATAACTAAAGCGCGTGTGAGTAGTGTTCCTAAGCCTTCGGAACTTGCGCGCAATTTGCTGGCAAACGCTTCCGCCGACATTGGACGTTCCGACGGATTTTTGGATAGCGTCGTGTGAATAACCTTTTTAACTTTTTTGGAAATTGATTTTGTATCTAATGCCGGCGGCTCGATTTCCTTGTGCGAAGTCATTACATCTTTGTAATCACCCGTAAAAGGCGTTTTGCCCGAAAGCATTTGATATGCAATGACACCCAGTGAATAAATATCGGAATGAGTTGAAAGTTTTTCGCCGCGACATTGTTCGGGCGACATATAAAGCGGAGTTCCCAAAACCGCGCCAACACGGGTTAATTCGGCGGTTGACAACTTTTTAAGCTCAGATTCATCGGTTTCGCCCGGAATGAAGATCAATCTTGTGCCGATCTTTTTTGTCGATGGATTTTCCGCACTTGGCAAAATCGCCGTCCCCGATTCCAGATCAACTTCGCCCGAACTTTGAATCAATGTTCCAGCCTCCGACAAAAGCGTTTGTTTGTTTGAAATCGGTTTTTCGTCAAATGATTGCGCGATTGTATTGGCTTCGGAAATGATGGTCGAGTTTTTCGGATCGGCAATCGTCAGTGCTCGATTTTCGGCAGCGAGCGTATTTTTATTGACAATTTGAGTTGGCGAAGACGAAACGGAGATTTGCCCGTCAAAACTTGCGATGCCGGTTTCCTCAAGTTTGGCAATACCGAAATCCAATACTTTGACCGTATAGCCGCCGCGCTGATTCGGTTCGAGCCAAATGTTGTCCGGCTTTAGATCACGGTGAATAATTCCCTGTTCGTGCGCTTCGTGAACGGCTGAACAAACCTGTTCTAAAATATCAATTGACCACGACAACGGAAGTTGATTTTCCTCTTCAAGAATTTCTCCCAATGTGCAGCCATCGAGATATTCCATCACCAAATAAGCAACTTCGCCCTTGTTCGTTTTTGAAAAGCCGAAATCGGTTACGTTGACGACATTCGGGTGGCGAAGCCGTCCGGCGGCACGCGCCTCACGACGAAAACGCTCGACAAACTCACTACGCTCCATAAATTCGGGAGCAATGATTTTGACAGCGACCGGGCGTGATGTGCCGACGTGCGTGGCAAGATAAACCGTTCCCATACCGCCGCGTCCGAGTTCCCTTTCGATATTATATTTATCGTCAAGTGTCTGCCCGACGACGGTTTCCAAATTCATAATGAGTTTTTTACGTTTTATTAATGAATTTGTTTAAAAGTTTCCCTTTGACAAATTCCACTTCATTATTGATATGAATTTGTATTATAGACGTTTTTGGGATTTGGGGAAATAAGGACAAATACTATTGCTTACGAATCCGAATTGCGCCGCTAACCGTTGTAAGTTTGAGCGTGGCATCTCCATTTCCCATCTGCGCGGAAAGAGTTTGGGTTTTTGAGGGAGTATTTTTTTCGAGATTTTTCAAAGGCAGTTCAGAAGCAAAAATTCCGTAACCGTATGAAGCATTGATCAAACACGATGAATTTTGCGGTATGTTCAAAATAATTGCGCCATTTGATGTTCCGAAATTATACTGACCGCCATCCAGAAATTCGCCGAAAAAATTTAATGAACCCGAATTTGATCCGACTTCGATTTGTCTTTGACCGACATTTTTCAGTGTAATCGCGCCATTGCTGGTTTTTGCTTTGAAAATATCGCCGATTTCGCTTGGACTTACATCAAAGGCGATAATATTTCCGGTCGTGCTGTAAAGCGACATCGCACCGCTCGAATTTTCCACGGTTACATCGCCTTCGTAGGTTCGAGCTTCGATGCCGCGCTGGATATTGTTCAAAAACACATCGCCGCCGATGTTTTCAACCGAAACTTTTCCAACCGAGTCAATCCTCGTTTCGCTAGCCTGACCTTTGACATTGACGGTAGCGTTGCGCGGCACATCTATTTCGATTTCGTCGCCCGCCAAACATTCATCAGCATTATCTTCTTTATTGGTCAACGGATTATAACCCAAAACCTTTACCCAAACCGGTTTTGATTTTTTTTCCTGCAAAATCTTAAAACCGACCTGACTTCCGTGATTAACAAAAGCGCGTATTTCATTTCGATTCCAACCGTTTATCTTAAGATTTCCTTCGCCCACGCAAAGTGAAATATTGACGGTTGCATCGACCGCGATCGATTTTTCGGCAGGTGTATCGCTTTCATTTTGAATCGTCCTGACAACTTTCGTCTTCGGTTTCGGAACTTCCGGCTTAGGCGGAAGTTGCGCCAATGAAAAACTTGCGCCAATTGATATTAAAAGCGCAAAGTTTATAAAAATAGATTTTAAAAAAGTTTTCTTCATTTTTCGCTACTGTTTAAGGCTTGCCATTAGTTCTGTTTTTTCAGAAACCGAGCTCAGTAAATCGATCTTATTCTGATAGGAAGCGCGAAGCACATCTTTCGCCACTTCATTTTTGGGATTTTTCTTTACTTCCTCTTTCATTTGTTTGATAGCATCGTTTACAACCGCCAAATCTTTTTCAAAAGCAAACCTCGATGAAGGGCGCAAAATCTGATCTTTCCGGCTGTCCACTGTTTTTTCCAAAGCCGCAATCGTTTTCAGATAGCTTTCTTCGCCCGATAAATAATTGTTTGCCGCCAATTTTGTATAATCAGGTTCAGCATTCGGCAATTCGGGTTGAATAATGCGCCGATTATTTACTTTTGGACTGTTTTCCGGTTTGGCAAAATCAGTTTTGACGACTTGATAAACTTTTTTATCATTTCTCAAAGCGGCAACTTGTGGTTTGACTGAACCAACCTTTGGCAAAGTTTGGCTAACTATTTCAGGTGTAAAAACAGGTGTAATCACTTTTGGCTGATTCAAATCATTCTGCGCGACGACATTAACGGGTTCACTTTTTTGCAAACTCAAAAAGGTCATAAACAACCCGAAAACAATCAATAAACTCGCAAAAGCGGTAATCGTCGGGTTTTTGAAAAAGTCAAAAACCGTCTGCCAAATTGATTTTTTCACCTTGCCAATCGAATCGTTTATCTTCGTCCACAAACGCTGTGTCGGAACAAGCGTATTAAATTCCTGTTCAAGCGCGGAAAATGCAAACGCCGATTCTTCTTCGGCTTCAGCCATTAAAACAGCACAATCATCGCAAGCGGAAATGTGCCGCGCTATATTTTCCAACAAATCGGAAGCGAGTTCGCCGTCTAAAAAGGCTTGAATTGTTCCTTCATCAAAACATTTTTCTCTCATAACACTCCACCGATCTTGCCGTAATGACGGACAAATTCCTTTCTTGCCCGCGCCACAAAAGTTCCGATACTCGTTTCGGTAAGCGACAAACTCTCGGCAATTTCCCTGTAAGATAAACCTTGCTGTTTCAAAACCAAACAACTTCGCAGCGGTTCTTTTATCAAACTCAAGGCGCGATGCACTTCTTGTGCCTGTTCGCGCTGTTCCAATTCTTTCTCTGCCGTTACATTGCTTACATCATCTATCTCTTTGACGTAATTTTCCTCGCGTGTGTTTGCTCTAATGTTGGTGCGAATCGTGTTTCGCGCCACATTCAAAGCCACCCGAATTAGCCACGGACGAAGCATTTCTTCATCAATTATCGAATCTAAATTATTATAAAGCCGCAAAAAAACCTCTTGCGTAACATCTTCCGCCAACATCGCGTCCTGCACAACCGAACGCGCCGTGCGAAACACGGTTCGATGGTGAAGCGTAAATGCTTCATCAAAAACGATTGTATATTTCGCTGTTGCCGTTGCCTGTTCGGACATCGCGTCCACAAAGTTTCTCACGCCTTCATTCATTTTTTCAGCATCAATTAGTGCTTCTGTGATAAAAACACCGCCGATGCTCGTTTTGTGACAATTTCTTGAAATCAAAAATTCAGAATCTTTGCTCTCTGAATCAATTCATCGGGCAATTCTTCTTCTTTTTCCGCTGTTATGAAGAATGTATAACTATTTTCCCGTTCCGTAAAGATTTCATCTAAGGTTTCAAACGAAAATTGCGAATTTTAATCAAATTTCGGGTCAACAACCGCAAGCCGTTTCAAACAGGCGTAAAGATGTTCTCTGCCGATACTGAATTCTCCGATCTCATTGTCAATAATCAAGCGAATCTCGGCTTGTTCTTCGGTGAAATGAGCAAGCAGTGAAGCCGTTTTACTGACACCGTTTTCAAATTGTTCGGAATCGGGTTGAAGACTTTTGCCTTTTTGTTCCGCTTCGATTTTTTCGCGCAATGTCAAAGGTTTTGTGTCGGTTTGAAAGCGGGAATCAAAAATAATTGTTACGCGTTTGTCGTCTTCGGCTGAAAATTCGCGGATAATCAAGCGATTTGAGCGCGCCGTCGCTTTCCAATCAACGTGGCGCAGATCGTCCATCGGTTGATAATCGCGCAGTGAAAGCAAGTCCTGTCCCAAGCCTTTTCGTTGCGTAACCAATTTTCCGGCTTCCAGCGGTAAATCCATCGTTTCTTCGTCAACCGGCGCAAGTCGCGGAAAAATAACGAGTTCGGTTTCCTGTGCGGCAAGCCGTCGGCGATGTCGAAAAAAGCCGAACGGAAATTTTGTTGAAAGTTCAAAGTCTTTGATGATAAAACGTCCGCGATTTTCAAAAATATGCTCGACCTTGTTTTCAGCCGAATCTCTTCGCGGCACATTGATAAAATATTCTAAAGTGTGTTTTATGACCGGCGGGCGCGTCATTTTTTCCGCCCATTTCTCAGGCAGAATCTTCTTTATTTCTTCAAACAATACCGATTTTTCGCGGTTTGCGCCGCGCACTTCGGTAACGACCGAAAAAGTCGGAAAAATCCGCTTGCGATTATTCAGACTGACAATTATCGGTGTCGGTTCTCCGGCAAAAATCGTTTCTGGAAAACGCATTTTGACATCGAGTTTTTTCAGGCAAAAGTTTCCGACAAAAAATCCGACAATGAGTGAAGAACCGAGAAAAGAAAGCACGAGAAAAAGCAGATTATTTCCCGTATTCCAGGCTGAAAATCCGACGATAACTATCAAACCGAGAATCATTGCGCCGCCGACGGTGAATTCAAACGGCAGATTCATCTGCGAGGCTTCCGTGCTGGCGGAACGCGCCAATGGCGGAACTATAAAAACCAAAATCAACAGAACAAAAACCAGCGAGGTTGCCGCCGCAAACTGTGCCAGCCACAAATTCCCGGATCGTTGCGCCCAAATCGTCGTAAAAGCTAACCCAACGCCTCCAAAAACAACGAACAGCCCGAAAATCGCGTTTCGCAGGTCACGAAAACTGAAAAGTTGGCTTAATAATCTAAGATTCATTAAGTTTCTGGAAGTTAGTAAATTCTTTGAGTCAATCGACCCGACAAACTCTGGAAACTAAATCGGCACGGCTGTTTTTTGAAGTATTTCCTGCAAAATTTGTTCGGCTTCGGTCGAATGACGTTTCGTGCTTGCCAACCGTGAATTGACGATAACGCGATGCGCGAAAACCGGCAAAACTAACCGCTTGATGTCGTCGGCAATGCAGTAATCACGTCCTTCGATCAGAGCAAAGGCTTGGGCTGATCGAAATAAGGCGAGCGTTCCGCGCGGGCTGATGCCGAGTTCGAGAGAATCATTTCCGCGTGTTTGCGCGACGATATTCAATAAATAATCTACAAGAACCTCATCTACCCTGACTTCCGTCGCCAATTGCTGCAATTCTAAAATATCTTCCAGAGACATTACCGCACGCACGAATTGAAGCGGATTGGCGCGTTCACGGTCGCGCAAAATGTTGCGCTCATCTTCTTTTTTCGGATAACCGACGTGCAGCCGCAGCATAAATCTGTCTAGCTGTGATTCGGGCAGCGGATAAGTTCCGTGATGTTCGGTCGGATTTTGGGTAGCGACAACCATAAAAGGTTGCGGCAACGGGCGCGAAATTCCCTCAATCGTAATTTGTTCTTCCGACATTGCTTCGAGCAGTGCAGATTGAGTTTTCGGTGTGGCGCGATTGATTTCGTCAGCTAAAACAATATTTGAGAAAATCGGTCCGGCGTTCCATTCAAAATGTCCGCTGCGCTGATTAAAAATTGAAAGTCCGATTACGTCCGACGGTAGTAAATCCGATGTAAATTGTATCCGCTGAAAGGATAATTCGAGCGCACGCGCCAGCGCATTGGCAAGCGTCGTCTTGCCGATACCGGGAACGTCTTCGATCAAAAGATGTCCTTTGGCAAGCAGTGCAACCAAAGCCAATTTCACGGTATCCGGCTTTCCCTTGATAACGCGCTCGATAGCCGCTTGCAGACGATTTATTTTTGCGGTTGCGCTAAGTGTTGCCATTAGCGGTTTGACGGTCGTGTCTGTTTCGTTTGTTACCCAATCTCTCATTATTTTTTAATAGCGTGTAATGCTAAATCTATTCTACAAAATTATGCCGTCTAATTGCATCAAAAAAATGAAAAACTTTGTTGATTATCTGATGAAGTTTGTTGCCGAAGGTTTCAAAAAGTTTTCAACAGGTTGCAATTTCAGGTTAAAAACAACTAAAATTTTTGAAACTTCTTTTCAGTTTTTTCGTGAAAGAGACAGCTAAGGAATATTTTAAACTTATGAGAAATTTACGCCGAAACATTAATAATCAAAAGGGATTTAACCTGGTCGAACTGATGATCGTGATTGCCGTGATTGCCTTATTAGTGGCAGTTGCCATTCCCGGTTATCAATTTGTCATCAGAACAGTCAACGAAACGTCAACCGCAAAAGCGATGGACACTATTCGGACATTACAAACCGGATACGCGAGCAAACATCAGGGCAAGTTTGCGCCGTCCTTTGCCGAACTGATTACATCGACTGATTTAGATAACAAGTTTGAGGGCGACTCTCCGGTTGTCAATGGTTACATTTATCGAATGACCGTGCAAGAACCGTCGGGTTCCAAACCGGGCTTTTATTCACTCAACGCCGATCCGCAAGTTGCCGAAGGAATTCAAGCAACAGGTAAACGCCATTTCTACGTTGATTCTTCAATCAGTGCAACCAGATCAACCGAAGAAAATCGTCCGGCAAAAGCCGATGATCCGTCAATTTAATTTTTCTATTATTCTACTAATGATTTTAACAAAAACGGCGACTTTCCAAATTTGGAGTCACCGTTTTTATCTTTGCCTTGACTACTTGTAAGTTTGCCGCTATCACTTCTTCCCGTGCCTAGCTCACTTTTAAATTTGCCACGATAACTTTTAAAAGTGGCTAGTTCACTTCTCACTTTGGCTAAGGAACTTTTAGATTTGACAAGACTACTTTTAAATTTGCCCAACGAACTTTTAAATTTGGCTAATCAAGTTGCAAGTTTGGCTACCTTGTTTTCAAATTTGGCTTGACCGCTTTATATTTATGCTTGAGATACTGAATATTTCAGGTAATTTTCAAATTACAAACCGGACAAACGCGAACGTCTTCTTTGATAAGTAACCCGATCCAGAAAAGCGGAAAAAATGTTATGAGCAGAACGGCGAAAACGATCCAGCCGGCAGTTGAAATCTTTCTTTCATAACGCGGAAAAAGCTGCGATGAGCAACGCGGACACAAATAGCTTTGAGCCATATTCTGCTGTTGCTGATGGACAAGCGGCTGTGGTCTGGGCGGTGGAAGAGGTTGTTGAAGCGGTTGAACCTGCTGGACAGTTCTTGATTTTTTTTCTTTATTGTCCGAAATCTGAAACTCGTCGGTTTTCCACGAATAAGGTCGCGGCGGCGCATATTCATAACCGTTAGCTTTCGATTGCTGACTTTGCAAAAACTTAGTTCCGCAAAAACGGCAAAAATTACTCGTTTCGGTATTTACTTGTCCACAATTTTGACATTGAACCATAACACTTATATCCCGACTTTCAGATTGCAAATTCCAAACAAAACTCTTTTCAATAAATTTTACGCTACTTTTCAAAAAAAGTTCTTCATCAGGCAGAAGTTATACTGAAATTCTTAAACACAAATTCTGATAAGTCAGCATTATACCAGTTCAAATAAAAATTGTCTGTTTTTTAACTACACTCGACCGCTTTTTCACAATCGGAGGTTTGAGCAAAAAAATATGCGTGATTGCAGTCTTCATTCTATTAAAAATTTCTTTTAAAATGACAATACCTACGCCAAAAGATATTTGAAAAATTGAGAGCAGAGATGAAATGAACTGAGTAATTTAGTAGATTGATTCTTGCAAAATTAG
>JANMAA010000141.1:0-11525 GCA_031359215.1 Acidobacteriota bacterium
CGACATAAACCGCCGAAGCCGGATCTTCCCCGACACGAACAACCGTAAGACACGGACGATAGGATAATTCTGCGGCTTGGTTTGCCACTTCATCCTTTATTGCTTCGGCAACTTCTTTTCCACTTAAAATCATTGCTGTCATAGTTGTTTTCAATTTTAACTGAGCAGAGATTGATTTGTCAGTATTCAAACCCGATTTTTTTATAAGTGATAAATAGTTGTGGAAAAAATCAAACGGTGGCGGAATAATATGATGGTATGTTGGTATTGGATAGTTAACAACTTAACAATATTGCCGGGTAAATTTTTCGGGCAAAAGAAATTTAAAGTATTCTAGGGTAAAGTTGTATTTTCGGAGCGCAAATGATAAAAGTTCAAAATTTTATAAGTTCCAACTATTTATATTTGATTTTCATAGCATCGATAAGTTTATTTTTGGCAACGGCGGCTTGTAGTTCTGTTAATACTTCGGAAACAGTAACGGCGCAAAACGCGATTGTTAACGATAAAAAATCCGCAGATGGAGAATTTGACCACAGTGAATATGAGGCTTTGCTCCAATTATATGTGGACGAAAACGGGAAAGTTGATTATGATGGGTTTATCAAAGACCGCGCTAAATTGGATGCTTATTTAGAAAGTCTGGGCAATGCAAATCCCGCCGGTTTTTCTTCTATTAATGAACGCAACGCCTTTTATGTTAATGCTTACAATGCTTTTACCATCCGCGATGTTTTAGATGATGTTTACCAAAAAACTGACAGCGTGAAAAAAGTTGACGGGTTTTGGGACAGAAAAAAACATCGTATTGGCGGCGAAGATTTAACGCTTGACGCGATAGAAAAAGTCAGCCGCGATTTTAAAGATCCGCGTGTTCATTTTGCCGTCAATTGTGCTTCTTCGAGTTGCCCGAAACTCCGGCGTTTTGCTTTTACCGGAACAAAGCTACCTGAACAATTCGAATTAATAACCAAAGATTTTTTAGCGGACGAAAATCGCGGATTGAAGATTGACCGGACAAAGAACAGAGTCTGGATTTCGAGGATTTTCAGTTGGTATGCCGGTGATTTTACCGGCGACACGAGTAAATTCGGTTTTTTGAAAGGTTTTATAAAAAGCAAATTTACTGCATCTGCCGGACTCAATTTTATTCTAGGAAAATTGTCTGACGAAGATGTTCAATATTTCAGGGAGCAAAAACCTGATGTTGATTATCTCGATTATGACTGGACTTTGAACTCGAAAATTCCACCGACGAAAAGGTAGCTTAGGGATATTTTTAATGGACAATATTTTGCCGCAGGTAAAATCTAAGGTATTTAGCAAAGAAACGATACGAATCGAACAGATTCGGGTAATCGAAAATATTTTTTTGGCAGAAAATCATTTATGCCCCAATGTTTCTGTGATAATCCCTGCGCTCAATGAGGAAAAATCAATCGGTTCGGTCTTAAACGCGATTCCGCGCCAATTGGTTAACGAGATTATTGTTGTTGACAATGGAAGTAGTGACAGGACAGCGGAAATCGCCCGCCATTGTGGAGCGCGTGTCGTTTCACAACCCGAACGCGGCTACGGTGCGGCGTGTTTAGCCGGAATTGCTGAAATTTCGGCTGATTGTGAGATCATCGTTTTCGTTGATGCCGATTTCAGCGATTTTCCCGAAGATTTAGAAAAACTTCTGCAACCTTTAAAAGAACAAAAAGCCGAAATGGTTATTGGGACGCGAACAACAACGCTCGAAGCACGCCTTGCACTTACTCCGCAGCAACGATACGGAAATTGGTTGGCAACGACTTTGGTTCGGGCTTTCTTCGGCTATCGTTACACAGATTTAGGACCATTTCGGGCGATACGCCGTGATTCACTTAAAAAACTCCGAATGACTGACCGCAATTACGGTTGGACAATCGAAATGCAAATCAAAGCCGTGCAACACAATTTGCTGATTGCCGAAGTTCCGGTTCGTTATCGCATTCGTATTGGACGCTCAAAAATCAGCGGAACGGTTAAAGGTTCGATTTTGGCGGGAATGAAAATTATTTACACGATCTTTAAATATGTCTTGAAACGGTAATTAAATGAGCGTTGAAACCGGTAAATCAAAATGGTTGCCGCTGATCGGGCTTTTTGGATTGTTGGTTTTGTCCGAAGCGTTTTATCTCGCGCTTTTGCAGTTGAACGCCATCAACGGATGGCAACCTGTTTTGACGTTTTGGCTTGAAATGGCGGCTTTATTTGTCTTTTATACACTTGCAGCCATTCTCGTCAAAAAATTTGAAAACATCAGTAAATACGCTGTTTGGCTGATTATTTTTGGCGCGATATTATTTCGCTTGACTCTTTTGCCCGCCGGACTTCCGTTTGAATTTACGCCTTCTGAAAAACTGGAAGCGATGCAATCCGATTTGACCGGAACGGAAGTTTCTTATGAGCGTTATCAGCTCTTTGACAATGATATATGGCGTTATATTTGGGACGGGCACGTTTGGGCGCACGGCATTAATCCGTATTTTTTTGCACCTTCCGATGAGCGGCTTGATGCTCTTGCCGGCGAAACTGACGAACCCGAAGATTTGTCCGAAAATGAACTTGTTACCGAATCTAATGAAGAAATTCTGAAGACGCAAAATTCAAATGAGACTAATTTAATTGAAAACCCGAAAACTATATCTATTAGCGAAAACGCGGAAAATAAAGCTTTGACCGACGGGCGCGAAATTTGGAGCGACATCCGCGAAAATGTCAATTACGCGGACGTAACGACGATTTACCCACCGCTTGCACAAATTGTTTTTCGACTTTCGCACACACTCGCGCCGGGTAGTTTATTGATGATGAAATGTTTGCTCATTGTTTGCGAACTTATCGGAATTTTCTTTTTAATTTTGACATTGCGGCGGCTCGAATTACCGATGACGAGTGTTATTCTTTACGCTTGGAATCCGTTGATGATAAAGGTTTTTGCGGGAAGCGGACACGCCGACGCAATTCTTGTCGCCATGCTTTGTGCGACGGCTTACTTTATAGTTCGTGGTTCAAAATCGCTAGCGACAATCGCACTCGGTTTAGCGATTTTGGCAAAGTTGAGTCCGATCATTCTTGTGCCGATTATTATTAGGCGCATTGGTTGGCTAAGAACTTTACTTCTCGTCGCGGTGGTTTTTATCGGTTACGCACCGTTTTTGAATGCCGGACAAAATCTTTTCGCAGGTTTTTTGAAATTCGCCCGGGAATGGCAGTTCAATGCCGGAGCATTCGGGCTAATTCGTTGGATTTGTCAGTTTATTTCCGATGATCCGGCAAATTTAGCCAGACAAATTTGTGCCATTTTAATTTTGTTAATTGTTGCTTTTCTCGTTTGGCGTGACGATTTGAGCGCGAAAAGTTTTGTTAAGTCGGCTACAATCGTCTTGGGCGCAACTATTATTTTAAGTCCGACGGTGATGCCGTGGTATCTGAGTTGGGTTTTGCCGTTCGCGGTCTTATCCCGACAAAACGTCTGGTTTTATTTTTCCGCGCTGGTTCTGACGGCGTTTCACATCATTATTGACCTGAACGAATATACCATCGCTTTATGGTTCGAGCACGGTTTGTTATTTGTTCTAATTTGCAGACAAATTTGGCTTTATCGGCGAACGCCAATAATTTCATCGGAATCAATTTAAACGTCGTGAATTTGACGGCAATAAGTTCAAATCTAAATTGTAAGGAGTCTAAGAAAATGAAAAACGTAATCAAGTTATTTTTATTCGCAGCAGTATTAATTGTTCCGGCGGCTGCCTTTGCCCAAGGCAGCGGTTCGAGTTATCCGCCACCACAACCATCCGGTGTAGGTTTCGGAGACGAAGGAAATTTTGCCGTTACACGTTCAACATCTGGAACAATTGTCGGTCTAAAAGAGGGTATTCTAACAATTAAAACCGATAAGGATAAAGAATTGCAGATTGCATTAGTTAAAGAAACTAAATTTAAAGTAGGTAAAAAAACTTTGAACTCAGATGAGTTAAGCAACGAGTTATTCAAAGAAGGTAACCCGGTTAAAATAACTTATAAACCTTTTGCCGACTCAAAAGCACGGTTTGATAAAGTTGCTGTAGAAATCAGATTTGACAAGGACAAAGCAAAGAAAAAACCCGAAATCGGCTAATTATCAAAATTAGGCAAAGATAATAACCGGGAGATTTCATCTTTCGGTTATTATCTTTCTATGGCAGATACAAGTTTATCTTTCAAAGGAAAGTAAACCTTTTACTTTCCACAAATCCCGAACTAAACAAGAGGAGTATTAGATTATGAGTTTTTCAATTAAGAATTTTTTATTTGTCACATTATTGATTTTTCCCGTTGCGATTTTTGCTCAGGGCAGCGGTTCGAGCGAGCCGAAGAAAAACCCGAAAGAAAATAATTTCGCGGTTACGCGTTCAGTCAACGGTATTGTAAAATCAAGCAGTAAAAGTTCGCTCGAAATTAAAGATAAGAACGGCAAAAGTATTTCTTTTAACATTACCAAAAATACGCGAATCAGACGCAGTTGTCTGCGACGCGAAAAAAATGTAAGAGTTATTTATACGCCCGAGGATCGACGAGCGACTTCTATTAGCTGCCAATAATTCTAAAAGATCAGCATTAAATTCTAATATGAAATTTTCTGATAGTGGAAATTTGCCAATAAACACCGCGCAATTTTTACTTATATGCTTTTTTCATATATTTAATCTTAATAGTTTTCTATTTGCCCAAAATCCAGCCGACACACATCGGAAAATTGAAACGGCGGTCGAAAGCCGAGATTATCAAACTGCGATAAGCGAACTCGAAAACCTCGAAAAATCTGATAAAAAGATATTTAAGCTCAATAATTATGACTATCTATTGGCGCGTTTGGCGGAAAAGCGCGGAGATTTTGCGCTGGCAATGGCATATTATCAGGCAAATGCGGTTCACAATTCCGTGTTAAACGAATATGCGTTGTGGCATCTTTCACAGATCGCGCGAAGTTCGGGCAATTTGATGCTCGAAAGAATTTATTTGCAAAAAATTCAAATGCTTGCGCCTGAAAGTCTTTTGACCGAGGCTGTCCAAACGCGAATGGCGCGAAGCTATTTTGAAAGTAAAAACTTTGACACCACGATTAGGATAATAAACAACCGGATAGAAATTTCAGATAAAGGTCAAACAAAAAATGACGCACGGAATCGTGAAAATTTAGTTTTGCTTGCCCGTTCATATTTACAAAGTGGAAAACCGAACGAAGCACGCGAAGTTTTCACCCGATTAACCGATAATTTATCAAATCCGGCGCAACCTGATGATTTCGCTCTTGCCGGCGCAAAAGGTCTTGACGAATTGGACGGCGGACCCGAAAATTTCGGGAAAGTTGCGCCTCAACTTCCCGACAATGAACATTTAAGGCGGGCGGCGATCTATCAATTTAACCGCAATTTTGCGCTGGCACGTCTGCATTTTCAGGCGATTGTCGAACGCTTTCCAACCTCAAATTACGTTTCCAACGCGCTTTACCAGATCGGGCGCGGTTTCGCGCAGGAAGGAAACTATCCGCAAGCGATTCAATGGTTTGAACGCGTGCAAGCCAAATTTCCCGATGATGATGTTTCCAGGGACGCTTTGAGCCAAACGGCTTCGGCATATATTCGCGTCAATCAGTCAAAAGAAGCGATTCTGCATTATCAGAAGTTTATCGAAAAATATCCGAACGCCGACAATCTTGAACGAGCATATTTGAATATAGTAGATATTTTGCGCGATGCGGGTGAAGACAATGAGGCATTGAGTTGGACGGCGAAAACGCAGGCGGCGTTCAAGGGAAAACTGCCCGAAGCGATTGCGCTTTTCGCACAGGTGCGTATTCATATCGCTCAAAAAGATTGGAAGAGCGCGCTTTTCGATTTGAATAGTTTATCCACCTTTCCCGATCCGGGCGGCACGCGCGTTCCGGGCGGGACAAATAAAGCCGAAATTACGTTTCTCAAAGGCTTCGCGTTGGAAAGTTACAACGGTTATGCCGAGGCGATTGATACATATCTTTCGATTCCCGACGGGCGCGGCGAATACTACGGTTGGCGGGCAACGGAAAGGCTCAAAGCGTTGGCAAATGACGAAAAAGCAAAGCCGTTTGTCGTGCAAAAATTGGGTGAACTGACTACGAACATCAAAGGACAAGCTGCTGAAATGCAGAGAAAATCGGCACAATCCGCTTTGCGACTGAACGACACGCCGGAAGTGCAGGAAAAAATGCTGGCAATCGTGCGAAAAAGCTATTCCCAACTGCCTGAATACCAAAAAGTCCCGGGCGGCAAATTGCTCGAAGCCGGACGCAAAGAGATTTTAAAGGAAAAGCGCGAAACAACAACTGAAAACTACCATAAAACACTAGCCGACGAACTTTTATTTTTAGGCTTATACGACGAAGGCACACCCGAACTCGAAAAGAGTTTGAATGATTCAACCAATCCCAAATCCCGAATCCAAAATCCAAAATCGGACGATCTGAACTACACTTTGGCGGTTTTTTACAAACGCGGCGATATGGCGAACCGTGCTGTCGGGTATATCGAACCGCTTTGGAAAAATGTTCCCGTCGATTATCAACTCGAACTCATTCCGCGTGACCGGATCGAACTGCTTTACCCTGCGCCCTACGTCGACGCGCTGTTAAAATTTGCGCCCGAACGCAATGTTGACCCGCGTTTTCTGTTAGCGATAATGCGGCAGGAGTCGCGGTATCGCGCCGATGTCAAATCTTACGCGGCGGCGCGTGGGTTGATGCAGTTTATTTCGACCACCGCCGATAAGATCGCAAAGGAATTGAACAAAGAGAATTTCAATCAGGATGAACTCTATAATCCGCCGACGGCGATCCTGTTCGGTTCGCAGTATTTATCAAACCTGTTCAAGCTCTTCCCGAATCAACCGTCGGCAGTCGCGGCAAGCTACAACGGCGGCGAAGACAATATGACGCGTTGGTTTGCGCGTTCCAAATCGGTTGATGCAGACCGCTATGTGCCGGAAATCGTCTTTTCGCAATCAAAAGATTACGTCTATAAAGTAATGGCAAACTACCGCGTCTATCAAATGTTTTATGACGAACAATTAAAGCCACGTTGATCCGGTTAATAGAACTTTTTGGTATTAAAATTAAATATGCACTACGATTTTGAGTGGGACATCAGAAAAGCTAAAAGCAATTTTCATAAACATCGAATAAGTTTTGAAAGAGCAACGACGATTTTCCGCGACCTGAACATACTCTCGATTCCCGACGAGGAACATAGCGCATTTGAGGAAAGATGGCTTACAATGGGATTGGACGAAAGCGGAATACTGCTCGTAATTTCGCATACGTTTTAAGATTTGAATGTTGCAGTTTCCAAAATAAGAATAATCTCGGCGCGAAAAGCGACAACGACCGAAGAAGAACAATATGAAGAAGGAATATGATTTTTCAAAAGGTGTCAGAGGTAAATTTTATAACGCTGACGGCGAGTTTAATTTGCCTATTTATCTCGAACCTGAGGTTGCCGAATTTGTTAAAAAGTTTGCGGCGGAGAAAAATGTTGACCAAAGCCAAATCGTCAATCTTCTCTTGAAAAAAGATAAAGAAATTATCGAATTGTAATTGGTGTGAAAGTTTGATATTTCAAGAAATTGAAATTTGAATGAATTGGAGTCGGAATCTCAGTATAATTGATTCCGCATATTAAGAGATTTATGCGGAATCGTTCCGCATAACACACAAAATCTGTTACTTATGCGGAATCATTCCGGTCAATCAGTAGTTATGCTGCTTTCTACTTGCGGCAATAAGACTTTGTAAGATACAAGGAGAATTAAACTTTCTAAAAACAAAAGGAGAATCAAGATGAAAAAACAATCAAATTCACGTTTGTCGTTTGTTGTTATGGCGGCTGTTTTATTGCTGTTTAGCGGCAATATTTTGACCTTTGCTCAAAGCGACGCAACCAGACGTTTGTATGTTGCGACTTCGGGCGGTTTTGAACTTAACGAAGCCGCCGCCAAAGACGCGCTTGAAGCAGGCGCAGACATTAATTGGAAAAACGACGCAATGGATGGCGAAACAATTCTCATCACGGCTATCAAAGGTTACAAAGAATCGAAAGTTATCAAATTTTTGCTTGATAACGGTGCGGATGCTGGGCTGAAAGATGACACAGGCAAAACTGCTTTGAATTGGGCGCGGCAACGCAATATCGGGCGAGACCGCAACGGCAGAGAAATTATTGCGATGCTCGAAGCTGCGACTGGCGAGAAAACGAATCCGACAAAGACAGCCGATACGACCGCTGACGATAAAACGAAAACACCGAATAAACCAAATCCTAATAACCCCACCGACACAGCCGCCGATAATAAGGCGCGTCGAACGGGCGGCGCACCTTCGGACGAAGAAATCAAAGAAACGCTGGAGAAGAGTTTTACCACCGCTTACCAAAATCATTTCTTCGGCGTTAAAAATAAAGTTACTTTCGACTGGCTAGGAGCAATCACAGTCGGCGCACCCATCACAAACGGGCGCATTCCAAAGCGGTGCTATCCCGCCAAACTCAACGTCAAAGTAACGATGGAAGACCCGCGAGACGGTAATCAAAGCACCGTTACGCGAGGAACTGAAGCCAAAATCGGCGGTTTCGCCAAATCTGAAATCTTCTGTTTTTCACGAAACGGTTTCAACGAATGGGAGTATTCTACTTACGAGCCTTAAATTGCTCTCAAGCGGTCGCGTCAGAAACGGCTTTTGCTCGACGCGGCAGCAGAACAATTTAATGGACGTGAGGGCGAAACAGTGCCTTTCTTATCACGTTGCTTTGTTTCCCTTAGCTTGTGTGTAATCGGTTTCGCCCCTCGTCAACTCAGTCGTTAGATTGATTGTTTTTTACTCTCAAAACAGTCTGGATTGAGAGCAAACACAGTAAAAATCGGTTGACGTGAAGCATTGGCGGGTTTCGACAGATGTTCGGCGGATTGCCGCGAGAGTTGCGCCGAACTTCCGCGAAGGTGGCGCGGATGTCCGCGGTAGTTTGGCGGAGGTCAGCGGATTCGGGCAAACAAGCGCACTATTTATTCTGTCGGGTAAATTCAAAAGGTGAACGCGGTCCGTGGAAAATGGCTTTCGCGACAGTAATCAGCGAACTGCAAATCGGCGTTTAAAATGCAGAAACACGGACGAAGTAAGTGTGAAATCGGACACTTACTTTGTCCGTGTTTCTGCATTAAACTTGAAAACTCTTGCTAGTCTGCTTATTTTTTTCCAACAATTTTATCGTCTTTTTTCTTGCCTGAGCATCGGTTTCAATGACGGTTTCCAAACTTGAAACCGTTTGCGATTCGTGTTCGTTCATGACGCTTTCAATGATGTTCGGAATGTCGGACAGGCGAATTTTATTGTCCAAAAAGGCTTGCACGGCGATCTCGTTGGCGGCGTTCAAAGTCGCGGGCATCGTGCCGCCGATCTTTAACGCTTTGTATGCTAAGGCAAGACACGGGAACTTTTCAAAATCGGGTTCTTCAAATGTCAGTTGCGAAAGTTTGGCGAAATCGAGCGGCGGCAGACAATTCGCTTGTCGTTTCGGATAGGTCAGCGCGTATTGAATGGCGTGTTTCATATCGGTAACGCCGAGTTGCGCGATGATCGAACCGTCAACCATTTCAACCAACGAGTGAACGACCGATTGCGGATGAACGACCACCGAGATTTCGTCCCCCGAAAAATCAAACAGCCAACGCGCCTCGATGACCTCTAAACCTTTATTCATCAAGGTCGCGCAGTCAATCGTGATCTTGTCGCCCATATTCCACGTCGGATGATTTAACGCTTCTTCGCGCGTCGCGTTTTCGATCTCCTGTCTGGATTTTGTCCGAAAAGGTCCGCCGCTTGCCGTTAATATCAGGCGTTTGACTTCATAACGGTTTTCACCGCGCAGACATTGATGAAGCGCGTTGTGTTCGGAATCAACCGGCAAAATCTCGGCTTTATTCTCACGCGCCGCTTTTGTCATCAGTTCACCGGCGATGACGAGCGTTTCCTTATTGGCAAGCGCGACTCTTTTTCCCGCTTCCAAAGCACGAAGCGTCGGCACAAACCCGATCGCGCCAACCGTCGCCGATACAACCGTTTCCGCTTCGTCGTGCGTCGCCACTGCGATCAAACCTTGTTCGCCACATTCGATTTTAGGTGCTTTTGCGTTTAATATGAAAAGTTCTTGAAGAAGATTCTCAGCACAAGTTTCGTCTTTGACGGCGACGAGTTCGGGCTGAAATTGTTTGATTTGTAACGCGAGTTTGCCGACATTGCTGCCTGCTGCAAGTGCAACAACACGAAAATCGTTGCTTAAATGCTCGACAACCTTTAATGTGTTACAGCCGATTGAACCCGTCGAACCTAAAATGGAGATTGCTTTCATAAACCCGTTTCACAGATTAACATAATCTATTCGCCCTCGTTGTAGCTATGGCTTTCGTAAGCCCTGACAATCATCTGCACGAGTTTGTGGCGGACAACATCCTTATCGGAGAAATGAACGAACGAAATACCTTCGAGATCGCTCAAAATTCTCTCAGCCTCTTTTAGCCCGCTTTTTTGTCCGCGCGGCAGATCGATTTGCGTTATATCGCCTGTAACAACTGCTTTTGAGCCGAATCCGATGCGCGTTAAGAACATTTTCATCTGTTCGCCCGTCGTGTTTTGCGCTTCGTCCAAGATGATAAAAGCGTCGGCTAAAGTGTTATGGGTTAGAATAAAATCGTCGGTAACATAAAGCGAATCGAGGGCAGCAACACTAATGCACTGTGTTTCTTCTTCGCCGATAAATTCAATATTTTTGATAAAGCGCATCGGACGACCGCCGCTGTATAAATTATAAATATCGGCTTTACGCTTTAAACGAAAAGGTTCTAAATTTTTAGGTAAGCGAATATCCAAAATATATGCGTCGGTTCGGCAAAAAACAGGTCTAACATTGGCAAATCCCGGTTTACGTTCTTCGGCTTTACGCTTACGGCAAGAGGCAACCCCGCCGAGTGAACGCACTAGAAAAATCACATCATTTTTCAATCTTTCCGAAGTCGTCGTATATTGAATCCGGCAAGTTCGATTGGTTTGTGTAACAGGTCCGCCATCCGTATCTAATAATCCTTGTAAAACGGCAAGTCTAACTTCCGTGCTGTTATAAAGATAATTTTCGGGAATAAATTTGGTTGAAGAATATGTTCCCGATAGTTTTAGTTCACGCAAGGCTTGGGTTAGCGGATTGCGAATCGGTTCAAATTTATTTCCGCCGCGTCCGGCTAATGGATTTGTAATTGTGTAATCAATCATTGATTTGCGGCGAAAATTCAAATTCATTTCCGATAATCCGTTTCGCAGATAATCAACTAATTCGACATCAGCGGTTGTGAAACTCGGAGAAGTTTTGTCTGTCACGCAACCGTCGCCAAGTAATAAACCAAGCGAGTAAGGCTCTAACGGAAACTGTTGATAAGAAAAT
>JANMAA010000151.1:0-12588 GCA_031359215.1 Acidobacteriota bacterium
CGACGAGGCGATTTGCAAAAATCAACTCGTTCTCGCAGTCGAACCCAAACGGGCGAAAACGGTTTCGCCGCACACGCTCGACGGTTGGGCGCGGAAATCAAAAAACGAAGGGTTACTGACATTTTTACGGTCGCCCGGAACTCCGCAGAAATCCCGCGATAACCGCAAGGCACAAATATCCGCGCCTGCCGTCGAGTTTATCAATTCAAAATGGCGCAACTTCCCGTCCCCGCGTCATCTCTACAAAGCACTTCTCAAAAAATCAAAAACACAAGGTTGGGTTATTCCGAGCGAAACGTGGATATATCGAAAGTTCACGTCGCTGCCGAAGACGGTTTCAACGCTCGTTTTCCAAGGGCAAAAAGCCTATACATCGCGCTACGCGCCGTTTGTGCCGCGTGATTATCGGGATTTGGAAGCGTTGCAAGTTTTATGCGGCGATCATTCGGTGCGCGATGTAACGGTGATGTTGCCAAACGGCGAAATTACTCGTCCCTGGTTGACGGTTTGGTATGACCTCAGAACCGGATTGATTTGGGGTTGGCATCTCGATCTTACGCCGTCGTCAAACACCATCGGGTTGGCGTATGTCAACGGCGTTCAGACGTTCGGAGCGCAGCCGCTTTCACGTCCCGACGACGATTTTTATTCATATCTGCAAACCGATCAAGGACGCGATTATCGTTCAAAAACGCTGACCGGACAGACGTTGACATTCAAACACGCCGCGAAGATTGAAGGCGGATTGGAAGTTCTCTGCACCCAACGGAAAGTCGGATTTATGGACGAGATGAACTTGAAGCATTTGATGGCGCGTGGCTACAACGCCCGCGAAAAAGCCGTCGAGCGTGTTTTCCGCGATATTTCCGATTGGGAACAGAACTATTTTGAAGCCGAATATGTCGGACGCGACGCAAAAAACAAACCGGAAAAATGGGTTGCCGCGTGGCATCGTCACGACAAACTTTTTAAAAAGTTCAAAGGAAACACCGAAATTTTGCGCGAAGAATCGCCGTTCATCTTTTTTGAAGATTACCGCGACAATCTCGCCGGGTTCATCAACGAATTTAACAATATCGAACATAAACGCGCTGTATTGGGCGGCGCAAAAGTCGTGCCGATGCAGGAATATCAGCGGCTTTATACAACACCTTATCGAATTTCGGACGACGCACTGGCTCTGCTGTTGATGAAAGCCGACAAGCGAAAAATCGGCAAAAACGGAATTCAGATGTTTCAGCAACATTGGTATTTTCTGCATCCGGCAATGTCCCAATTCAAAGGCGAAGAAGTCGAGATTCGCTATTCAGACGGCGATTACACGCGCCTTTGGGCAATCTTGCCGGACAGACAGATTGTCGAAGCCGGTTTGATTACTCCGTCGTCAATTTTGAACCCGAATAAAAAGACGATGGAAACGGTCAAACGCCAGCAAAATCACGAGCGCAAAGTTGTCCGCGAGTTTCAATTTATCCAGCAGTCGAATTGGCGCAACGAAACGACCGAAGACCGCGTAGCGCAATTGATCAACCCGGAAGAGATCGAGGAAATTCCGCAGAAAATCGCCGTCGGCGACCGACCGACGATTCACAATTTCAATTTAACGCGCTTCGACAAGCCGCGATTAGCCGCGCCGAAGCACAGGATTTCAACCGAACAGGTTGAAAAAGCGGAAGTGATTGACATTTTCCGCAAGGCTGAAAAGCCGAAAATTCAAATAAAAGACGAATGGGAGGATTAAGAAAATATATGGACTTTACGGGAGATTTTATTTATCTCGGACTCGCTTTTGGCGGATTTTGCGTCGGCATAGCGATTGGGTTTTATGTCGGCTTTCGCTCCGGTCAAATCAGTGTCGAGCCACCGGAGATGCCAACCGTAGTGCGTCGCGCCAAACAACGGCTGGATGCCAAAAACACGCCCAAAGTAGAGATTATCGGGGAGATCAAGATATGAGTTTTTTAATGGATGACGAAGGCAAAATCCGGCACGGTAACGGCAATTTTGTCGAACGAAGAAGAGGCGAAAAAGACAAAGACATAAAGATCGCGCTGTTGGAAGATCAAGTTAAAGAGATGCGCTCGGCATTATATGCGGCGTTGCGACTGCGCGGATTGAGCGTCGCGCTCCACGAAAAAGAGGCGTTGATGGACGACAGACAGAAGTATTTCAGGACGATCAACGAAATACAAGGGCAAATCGAAAACGCATTGCGATGGAAGTTTCAACCAAAAGATTCGGCATAAAAATGCCAAACAAGGCGCGGTATCGGAAATGTCCGGTTTGCCTGAAGCCGAAAACGGCGCGTGATTTTCGCGTCTCGAACCGCAATTTGAAACGGGATTTGATTTGCTGGCAATGCCGGCGCAAACCGGAAGTTGAACAGGATTTTTTCGGCAAGAAACCGGCGTGTTTCAAACCGAGAAAACAGACGGTTTTCAGAAAACGATTCTTTGCAGTTTGCAGGGAATTGAGAACAAAAATTAAACGAAAGGAGGTGAGCGAAATGACTGTAAAAAAACAGGCGAAAGATTTCTTACAATTTCCCGAAAGAGTCGCGGCGATAGTCGGAAAAACTTACGCGGTGATGGGCGACGATTTCAAAATGGCGGACGATGAAGCATTGGCGCGGATTCGGGATTTGCTCGATGAATTGGACGACAAGCTGATCGCCCGGAACAAAAAGAAAAGACTTTCCTAAATTACCGGTTCAGGAAAGCCTAAATGAAAAAAATCGGCACGTTTGTAAGCACCATATTTTTACTACTAATTACGTTTATAACCGTGCCGAAACTAAAAGTCAATTACAAATTTCAGGAGGAAATTGAAATGGCAGAAGCAAAATTAAAAATTGTCGGCGGCGCAATCGATGTCGGCGACGAGGAATTGCGGATGTGGTTTGAGGAATATCTCAAAAAACACACGCAGTTTTCGACAAAGGAATTATCACGAAGCGACCATATCGGCTTTTCGCGCACCGGCTTGGACGCATATCTGAACGGCACTTATTTTGTTGCGAAAGAATTCGGCGGACTCGGCGTGAGTCCGAAAACGACACAGATCGAAAAGAAAATTCGTGCTTACAGGGAAAAAGTCGAAGGCACGGTCAGACACGGTTACACGAATTCATTTTTGGAAACGAGATCGTGGAAGCAGTTTCAACACGCCTGTAAAACGGCGATTGAGGAAAACGCCATCGTCGTCGTTTACGGCAAGCCGGGACTCGGCAAATCGCGCTCGTTGCTGGAATATTCGACAACCAAAATGACGACGATGCCGATTCAGATTCTTTGTTCGGCAAATATCACGACGCGCTATTTCGTGATGAAAATCGCACGCGAAGTCGGTCTCGATGATAAAGCACCAACGGCGCAGCTCGAAGACCGCATCGCCGAAAAGCTGAAACGAAGTCCGCGTCCGATTTTCGTTGATCAGGCGAATTATCTCAATGAAAAAGCACTCGGAACAATTTGCTATGTCTGGGAAAAAACACGAATTCCGTTCGTTTTGATCGGCACGAAAAACCTGTTTGAGCTGTTCACCACGTCGCGGCTGACCGAAGACGTGCGCGAACAGCTTTCAAGCCGCGTGGCGATGCACTATCCGTTGATGGAACTTTCCATCGAGGAAGTGAAAACGATTTGCAAACGTGCGCTCGGCGAACACGCGACGAACAAAGCGGTAGAAAAACTTTTCAATCTAACCCACGGAAACCATCGTCATCTGGATATGATCCTGCCGCGTGTGAGCGAATATACGACACGCTATCACGAGGCTTTGCTGAATGGAGATGCTGAAATAACGGATGCCATTGAAAAGGCTGGAACCCGACTAATGGTCGGATAGGAGGGGAAATGAGCAACATAAATTTTAACGAAATGATAACGAAGGATGAGCTTTTCAAATTATCCCAATCAATCAAACGCGACGGCGAAATTGACGAAGCGGAACTTGAAAAACTGGTTGATTGGGTAACGGACAAGCGATGCGGCGCGACGTGTGCCGACTTGGTGATCGAAGGTTTTCTGACGGTGGAAAGTTGGGACGGAAACGATCCGCATTTTAAGCCGGTTAAAGATGACTTCGATAAATTTTTGGAAAAAGAAATTCCGCTTTTGGAAGAATCAAGATGTTAAAAATATTTGACAAAATTTCGAGCAATTCATTACCGCGCATTTTGCCAATGCAGATAATTTGCGGCGATTGTGGCGGTGATGAACTGCTCCCGGTGAGAACTAATCTAACGAGCGACGGTCGGTGTGCTGTCTGCGGCGGACGCTCGTTTGTCCCGGCATCGCGTTTGTGCGATGCCCTTGCACAGCACCTTAAAAATCAAAATTCAGAGGAAATACAAAATTATGCAAAAGCAAATAAAAACACAAAAACAACAGGAAATTGTATCGAACTTGGTGAATCAGTTTGGCATTGACGGCGAACGGATTCTATTTCTGAACTCGCGGGACGAAAACGATCCGTGGATTCCGCCTTCGGTTTTGGAACAGATCGCGCGGCAGATGGAAGGCTATCGCAGTTCGAGCGTCCAACACGATAAATTTATTCCGCAAACATCGCAGACGGTTTATCTGGCAACCGTAACAGACAGTTTAGATCGCGTTTTTACACGCTCCGGCGTGGCGACAGTCGGCGAAGCTAACGAGGTTTTAGACGAAATTGACACCGATTATCTGGCGATGGGCAGAGCCTTGAGCGCAGCTCTTAACGCCGCCGGTTTTAATCCGGTCAAAGCTATAAAAATGGTTGATTTTCGGGAGGAAGCCGCCTACGAAAAACTTCCGAAAAAGCAATTTGCTGTGGAAGATGAAGCAATCCGACGAACTAAGGATTTGGGAGTAATTCACGCACTTGCCGAAAAAAAAGAACTTATCAAAACACTCGAAGGCGGTGTGCGCGATATGACGGAATATCGCCGACAACTTCACGCCAAATTCGGCACGAACACGGCGGCAATGTTTGACGCTTCGCAACGAGCGGCAGTTATCAATTGGCTGAATAATTATGACGCATTTTTGGAAGAAGTTCCGGCAGAATTTCGGGAAGACGCGATGTATGCGTAAGTAAATATAGGAGGGCGTGATGGAAGCGACAACAAAACAATTAGCATTTCCGTTCGAGGTTTTTGAAGAGGAAATAGCCAATCCGGTGAAGGGTTTTCAGTTGACGGAAACGGAAGCGTTCGTGGCAAGTCTTTTGCTCGAAGCATCGAGCGAAAAGCCGATGAAAACCGCTGACATATCCAAAGCGATCAAAAACGGTTTGGATATTGATGTTTCTTACCGCGAATTGAAAAAGGTTATCCGGGCGTTGCGCCGAAATCACGCCTTTCCTATTTTATCCCGGCGGTCGAAACCGGCGGGTTTATGGTGGTGTCAGTCAATCAGCGAGATGAAGGAATTTGCGCGGCTCTGGCAGTCGCAGTATTTTGACGAGATGACGACGCTGTGGCTGATGATGAAACATAATTATCCGCGTCTCGCCGGACAATTGAGAATCTCGGATATTCCGAGCCGAAACGGAGGGAAAAATGGCAAGCAATCTAAAACCTGATGTCGTGCTTTTATTGACCGATGAACAGCGCGAACATATCAAACCACTGCGCGAGAGACAAAGTAATCTGATGCGTTCAGAAAGCGCGGGAATGATTCTAGGAAGCGTCGGTTCGGACGGTCAAACAGTCGGCTTGAGTTATATTCCGCGCAAATTGGCGCAAGAAATCATCGCTATTGCGACAAGAGAAATGGGAGGAAAAGAAGATGTCAGCAGCTAGAAAATACGCATTTAATAACCGTTTAATGTCGTCAGAATCACGGCGCAGCGCGTATGGCGCGATCAACATATTGTGGAAGCAGATGCGCCCGGATTTGCACTTTGAAACAAAAGACATCGTGCGCGAAGAACGTCTGGCGTGGATTGCCAGCTTTCTCGGATTGAAAAAATTGACATCAACCACGACGTTGACCGACGGGCAAATCGGCAAAATTTTAGACGAGATGCGGCGAATGACCGGGCAAGCATCAAAACAACCCGAAAACAACACAAAATTTAAACAATCCAATAATTCAATAAATTCTGATATTCCGCCGTCGAACGGTGCGGACATTATTCATTTAACTTCCAAAGAACAGTTATTCACGCTCGAAAAATTGGAAACTTACATCGGTTGGACCGCCGAACGGCGCGAGAAATATCTGAAGCCGCGCTTTAATCGGACGAATTTTCAAATGCTGAAATTCTCTCAAGCCACCGCGCTGATGATTCAAATGCTCAACATCGCCGCGCATAAGGATTTGAAAGCCAAACACGGACGCGACACGAAAATCACGCGCCAAATGACGGCGAAATATATTCCGGTTCTGAAGCGGAAATTGGATATTAAATGATTATTTACGACCTTGAAATTCAAAATTTAATTCCGTCAAAAAATGGTGATCGGTTGCCTGACTTTAAATATTGCGAAGGCTGGCACGATCATTTCGGGATGGATGTTGCCTGTGTCGTTCTTTTTGACACGGCGCGGAATGAGTATCGCATTTTCGATGAATTCATGCTCGATGATTTGAAGGCGATAGTTGCCCGGACAGATGTTGTTGCCGGATTCAATATCATCAGTTTCGATAATAAAGTTCTTGCGCCGCACGAGGTTATTATTCCCGAAACAAAATGTTACGACCTGCTGGTTGAAATCGCCCGCGCTGCCGGAACGCCGAACGATTACACAGGTCTTTCGCTGGATACTGTTTGTATCGCCAACTTCAAAACCGGAAAAACAGGCAACGGCGTAGATGCTCCGAAACTTTATCAGCAAAAACGCTTTGGTGAACTTTTCGATTATTGTTTGGCGGACGTGCGTCTGACCAAAAAGCTACTCGACCGCATTTTGGAAATCGGTCATATTATCAACCCGCGAACCGGAAAATGGATTCGCGTAAATCGTCCGCGCTGAGGTTTATAAATGTCAAATACTGTAAATAAAAACAATGTATTTACTACATTTGAGCGACTTCTTCTTTTGAAGTCGAAAAGCCTGAACATCGAGATTTTTTTGGCTGAATCAGATGGTTTTTGGTATGTCGGTTATGAATATCAAAAAGGCGGGTCAAGTGTCGGAGATTATTTTTCCGGTTGTTATCCCTCAAAATCATCCTTCAGGAAAACATTTACAAGCCGTAAAGCTGCAATCAACCATCAACTGCGACAATTTGAACAAAGTGAGCGAGAGGTCGCCGAATTCGTAAAACAATTTCGACAATCAAGTTTAATCAATGAAGCGTGAAAAGAAAATCGAACCCGGCGCGAAGTTCGGCAAATTGACGGTTATTGAAGTTGGCGACTATAACGGCGAAAAATTTGCAGATTGCCGATGTGTTTGCGGTCAACGAGTCGTGACGTTTGAATCGCAGCTTTTAGAAAAAAAGAGTTGTATGGCGTGCGCCGAGCAAAAAGATTTGAAGCAATTTACGACCGGCGAAATTGTTCTTTATCGAAATGCAATCGGTATTTTGCCTTTCGGCGCACAGGCAATCGTCAACCGGCTGATCTGCACGGACAGAATTTCAGCCGTCGAAATCGAATATCGCGGACGCTTTTACAACGCGCGTCCGGGCGAATTGGAAAGTTTAGGAGTTAATTTTTATGCAAAACGAAGAAATCGTGAACTTGGACGGAATACGAAAAGCTCTGAAAGATAATCGAGCGGCAACGCTAACGATGGGGATTTGTGAAATCGTCGCGCACGAGGAAAGCCGCCACGCGACAATGATAGTTTTAGCCTCACTTTGCGGCGCGTTGATGAAAAAAGGCGAAACGGAAATCGTTGAAAAGTTGACGGATTTTATTGGAACTATTTAATTATGGCTTGTGAAATCGCCACAAAAGATGGGATGAATTTTATACTTTGCCATCGCGGAGGCGGCGGAAGCGGTCAAAAGTGCGCTTATTGTCATCGCTCGGCGACGCGGCTTTGTGATTTTGAAGTTGAAGACGGCAAAACGTGCGATGTGCCGATGTGCGGCTTCTGCACTCATCGCGTCGAGCGGACGGTTGATTATTGCCGTGAACATCGCGGCGATGTCGCCCATCGTCCGCGCCAAAACGAAAACGCGCCGCGCTGGATGAAGGCAATTTACACCGGAACGTGCCGATTTTGTTACAAAACAGTTCGGGAAGGCGAGAAAATGCTGTGGTTCAAAAAGGAAAAGAAACTCTTTTGCGAACCGTGCGGCAAAGCCGTTTTGGAGAATATGAAAAACGTATGAGCGAAAAACGAAAATTAAAAGATTTGTCGAGAATGGATTGGAATACTGAAGACACTTCCAACAACAGCATTCAAACGTCCGCTTTGATACGAATCGCCGACGCGACTGAAATCATTGCGGAAGATTACCTTAGCCTTCTGAAACAACTTAAAAGTGTAGAAAGCAGGGCGAACTCCTACGAACAACTGTTTCGGGACGAACGCACCGAAACAAAACGCCTGCAACGCAGCATAATCGCGCACAAAGCCAATTACACGCGGCTGAAAAATAAATTGAAGGAGTTGGAAAAGAGTTCTGACAATCATTTGGAAACTTGCGGAACAGCTTTTCGCGGTTGCGATCCAAATTGCCCGAAAGAGATTGCTGAGAAAAACAAACAGGAGAATAAATAATGATTTGCGAAAACTGCCGCGCAGATGTGCCAAAAACACACCTAAGTTCTGACGGTCGGCGTTATTGCTGTGCCGGTTGTATATTTCATCCGCTCGGATGCCGATGTAAATTCGGCGAGTTTGGAGTTGTTCAGGATGAAGACATTGATTTTTCAGACGAGGATTATTCAGATGAGGATTATGAGGTAAGTTACTCTGATGTTACGCGGGAAGATTGGGATAATGGCGATCCGGTTTAATGTATCAAAACAAGAAACAATTGATTGAACGCGGTTGGTCGCTGAAGTTGATTAGAGATTTTCTTGGCGAACCTGACGATGTAAAACCGCTCGGCAGATATTGCGAGGAACATCGATTTTTGCTTCCGCGCATCGAGCGAATCGAAAAGACCGACGAATTCAAAACAGCCCAAGAAAAATATCTCAAACGCCGTAATGCCGGAAAGCAAGCGGCAAAAACACAGTCTCAGTTAAGAATTGAAAATGCGAAAACGGTAATTATCCGTGTCAGGCGATTGCCGGAAAAAGAAGTTTTAGAAGAAGCCATCGAGCATTTTAATTACCGACAAAACAGACGATATTTCAATAATGATAATTATTGGAACATAACTTTGGCAGGAACGGATTCCGATTCACGTTTTTTGGAGAGAATTACGGTGAATTATATCCGGCATAATTTAACTTCGTATGATTCAAAACTCTTTGCCCAACGCGGTCGTATCGGCGGCGACCAAGCCGTTCCGATTATCCGCCGTCGAGTTTTTGAAGAAATCGCCTGTGCATATCCGCATTTATCGGAAGAATGTGATAGACAAATGATTCAGCGATGTTTGAAAAGTGAAGAAGAATTGAAGCCGAAAATTTTATATGAGCAAGCCTATTTACCTTTTACAAGCTAACTTTGAAGCGGATTTAGGCTTTAAGCAGCGTGAAACTATCGAATACTATTATTATTTCGAGAGTTACGGGCAAGCAGAGTTGCATATTCCGATTTTTACCGACAAAGCTGTTAGAAAATTTAAGTCGAGATGGAAGTTAGATGAAGACAACGACGATTTTACGATTGAAATTTTGATAAAGGAAAGACATTTGTTTTCTGGAGATTGATTTATGAGTAATCTGAAATTTAAATATCACAAAAAAAAATCCTTAACGGCGAAAAGTGCCGGACTGGACATAATTTGTATATTGGAATCAATTCCCGAAACGGAACGAATTGATGCGTTAGCGGTTGCCATTAAATGTTATACCTACGATTCCGAAGCTATTCGCAATCTGCGAAAAGCGGCGAAAGAATTGAATGAGTAATTATCTTTCTGAAGTTGCAAATTTATTTCTTCAGCGGCGCGGCTCGACGCTTCTTTTGTCGCCGCTCGATTGGCAGACGATTGCCGAATGGGAATAAACCGGCGTTCCTCTGCACGTCGTCTGTCGCGCCATTAACGATGTTTTTGATAATTATTTTATGCAGCCGAAAAAGAAACAACGCCCGGTTAAATCAATTTCCTATTGCGCCGAAGAAATCGAAACGGCTTTTGAAAGTTGGTTGGCATTGCAGGTTGGAAAATAATTACTTTCCTTAAAAATTGACTTACATAAACCTTGTGATACTATGTTTCATAGATAAAACAAAGAGGTTAATTTTATGTCTCAAGAAACTTATGATGTTCTGCCATTCCCGGTCCAAATCTTTGGCGTTTTAGATAGAAATAATCTACCAGTTGAGCATTTTGTCGGAGTTTACTTTCCCGTTGATTTAATGGAAAAAATGAATTGGAAAAGTGAAACTGAATTAGTTTTGTCAGTTGATAAAGGTTTTTTGACGATTTACAAAAAAGACCCGGAATATATTTTAGATGAGGATTAATTATGGCTATTAGCAATGATGAAAATGTGGACATTCAGATATTGAAGGAAGTTCAGATTATTGTGAGAACGGAAATATTGGAAGCGGTAAGAGTTATTTGTGAAAAATTTACCGATAAAAGAGAAACTCAAGAAACTCAAGATTTGTTTTGGGTTATACACCAAAAGTTAGTTCCAATTCTTGCCGAACGAGTTGAGGAAATTAAAAAATAAAAGTTTGATTATGAAAAAACAATCAAAAGATGACATTCCGGTTGTGGGCTAAAGTTCTTTTTTAGGTCTGCCCATTTTTATTTTTACGTTTTTCAGATCGGATTCGGGTATCAACCAATAGAAAGTATCGTGCGGAGTTTTAACTTTTTCTGCGTTTGGAAATGTCCCGTTGCGGCATAAACGGGTAATCGCGCTGTGAGAAGCATTGAGCCGCTCTGCCGCTTGTTTTGCCGTTAGTTTTGATTCCTCTGCCATTGTGTTGCAAAAAGTTTGTAACCCTGCTAACTTTCCCAAAACGCAACAAGCCCGACGCTTGCACGTCGGGCTTGCCGGAACTTCTCACGAGGAGAATTAAATTATGGAAAATTCTAACACGAAAGAAGAGGAAAATCTGAACGAGGTAGAAAAGAAAACGATGCGCGTGGCGGTTGATGCCGAGTTTGCCAACGAAGTTTTGAGCAAAATAGATGCGCCCACACCGGACGCATCTGAATTGGACGAGATTGTTTTATTAATTAAGAAGTGAGTTTCCAAATTTTTGTCGGGTGATACCATTGATTTAGTTCTTCTTCGACAAAAACCCGGATTCCCTGTTGTTTGCTGACGGTTAAAATTCTGCCATAGCGATTAACGACTTTTTCGCCGCGTTTGAATGTTTTAGTAGTTTCCATACGACACACCTTCGCTCTGTTCGGCTGTGAAGTAAAGTCCGCAAAGGCGATAAATAACAGTCAAAAATAGCCTTGCTACAAAGCGGAAATTAGTTTAGAGTAAATTTACAAAAGCGACTCGTCAGCAGTCCTTTAATAGAAATAGAGACTCGTGAGCAGTCCAATCAGGTGAACGCCTGATTGGACTGCTTTTTTTTTGGAGAAAATGGAATGTCAAAAATAATTCCGGCAAATCGTCCGGCACAAACACGACCGGAAATTGAAAAAATCATTGCCGCGCACGGTGTTGCCGAGATGCCGGTTTTAGTCGGTGTTCGCGGCTATTACCGCGATTCGATGGGCAAATTTGGCGTGAATGACCGAAATATTTATGACGATGCGATATTTGTCGTTTCGCCGAATGTTTTTGCGGCGTTTAATGCCAATTGCGACCCGTCCGAATTTCGTAAAGGAGTTGCTAATCTCGCACCCGGCGTTTATCGCTATTACAAGGGCAAGCACAAAAATAAATATTGGGCGTTGCGTCCGTTTCCCGAAGGCAGACCGTCGCCGGTGATCAGGGACGGCATCGGCGAATCAACCGCCGTCGCCGTCAATATCCACAAAGGCGGATTGACGAACACTTGGTCGGAAGGCTGTCAAACGGTCGTCAAAACTCAATACGACGCTTTTATCAAACTGGTTTATGCCGAAATGGATAGATGCGGACAAAAAACAATTACTTACATTTTGGTCGAAAACAAAGTGTGAGTTTAAGCGAGGCGGTATGTTTGGAAACATCGGTCTGATTTTAGGGCAATTCCGGCGCGGAATTGCTTGGATTGCCTTTCATCTCGAAGGGCAAATGGCTCTAACTAATAAATTACTGGGAGAAATAATTATGAAACAAGATGAATTTGACGCACAAGTTGCGGAATTACGCACACAGGTTGGAAATATCGGAACGTCTTTGGACAACGAAGCTACCGAAATCAATCAAAATTTAACTGCGCTGCGCGATGAAATCGCCAGATTGCAGGGCGAAGACATCGACACGAGCGGGCTGAGTGAAATCAGCGCATCGCTTCAAGAGGTGGCAACGCGCATCGGCGGTTTGGTCGATCCGGTTGAAACACCGCCGACCGACGAGCCGCCTGTCGAAGACCAACCTTCGGACCTGCCGCCGAATGAAGTC
>JANMAA010000161.1:0-43670 GCA_031359215.1 Acidobacteriota bacterium
ACTATACAGAAGATGATAAATATTACTTGAATCAAACATCAGATGCTTTGTTACTTATCTCAAGAAATGCAAAAGTCATTTTGATAAATAAAGATAACGGAACAATAATTTCAGAAAGAGACCTAAAATTCATTTTAACAACCACTCCTGTAAAATATAACAATCAGATATATTTCGGCACTCTGGATAATAAAATTATAGGCTATTCAATTGAAACTTTGGAAATCGTCTCAAAAATTCAGGTCGCAACATCCCCACAATTAATTTTTTTGACAAATAATAACCACTTACTTTTTGGGGATAATAAAGGAGAAACATATTTTATTAATCTAAATACACAAAGGATAGAATGGAAAATACGATTTGGAGCTGCACTTTCAAGCGTGATAATGACTGATGACTCTCTAATTATTTCATCTTTGGATAACTTTACCGCACTTGTTTTAATAAAAGATAAGGGAAGATTTGTCTGGAGAAAAAGATTTGATGAAAGATTTAACGCTGATCCGGTAGTCATTGATAATTATTTGATAATTACAACAAATTTTTCAGGAAAAGCCACAATTTTGGACACAAAAAACGGCAAATTAATTGATCAAATATCATTGACTGAGGGCAATTATTTTTACGGGCAACCAAAAATAATTGGTGACCTACTAGTTACTCCTACCATCAAAGGTTTAGCTGTATTTATTAATGCGGAAAACGATTGCTTATCTAAATAAAAAAAGCAGAAAATCAATTCCCTGCTTTTTGAATAATTTTAAGTATTTGTTCTCAACTCGAATGATTTTGCATCATCTCATATATTTCGTCTTTAATAAATAACTTCTTTTTTTTAAGCGTCGTTTCTTCCAATAACTCTTCCTCATTTGGATAGACTAACTCGGCTAATTCCGTTAGGCGTTTTTCGTAACTTTGATGTTGTTGAACTAATTCACGAAACACAGGGTTTTCTTTAACTAATTCATCCTTTATCGTATCAACAGTTGATATTTCCATAACGATTTCTCCCTTTATTTTGAAATTTTAGTAGACTCAAACAGACTTGCCTTAAATTTAATCAATGCCCGAGTCATAGTCTTGATGTTATATTAGGTAGTCTGTTCGAATCAAGTTTGACCATAAAGAAATTTTTTAATTTTGGAATTGGAATTGAAGTTGAAATTTGAATTAAGATGATAGAATAAGCTACGTTATCAGACGCGTGGTGCTTTAGTTCACAATTTTTAATATTTTCATTTTGAAATATCTTTTACATATATTGCTTGCAAATTGTTGTCGGAAACTTCTGTAAACTTAATTTGTCGGGCTAATAAATACGCCAAATTCTCATCACAATACAAAATGTTGTTAGTTACTCTGTGTGCAAAATATTCGTTATTTAAGATTTCTTTAAAGTTTTTTCCAAATAAAATAATAGATGTTTTATTATTATCTGTAATCAATTTTAAAAATGATTCAAAAGACCTTAGTTGAGGCATTGTTTTTTGAATTACTTCTCTTCTAGACCCGATCATAAAATTCTGAACACAAACTTTTTCATTACCAACCGGAATTGCTACAACAACTATTTTATTTGCCGGTCCGAATTGTAATGCCATCGCCTCCATAATAGATGCTCCGATAATTTCGCATCCCAATGATCTACTCAAGCCAAAAGCAGTCGATAAACCTATTCTCGTGCCGGTAAAGCTGCCGGGTCCAGTCGAAATTACGATTCGTTTAATAAGATTTTTATTTATTTTGCCCCTTTCCAGAAGAAGTGAGATTTCATCAAGTAAGTCCTCTGATCTGGAAATACTGCTCGACCCGTGCCATGATAAAAGTTCTCTCTCATTTTCCAAGATTGAAATAGAACCACCTTGTACTGAGGTTTCTATTGATAATATAAAATTTCTTGATGAAATATTTTTTTTCATTTAATCGATTTAGCTTTTACTGTTTCGATAAATCTTCTTTTTCTCAAAGTAGCGAATATTCTTTTGACAGAAGGCTTTAATCGATAAAATACACTTCCTAATTGGTAAAATATTCTCGCACTTTCATCAAAACTACCTTCCATTTCGATTGTTGCTTGAATAGGATTCGGAGGAATTCGATTATACAACTGTTCGAAAAACATCTTTCGGTTATCCAAACAATATTCAAGTGGAATGAGTGAAAACTCATTCTCCCATTGCTTTTCTATGGTTTTTAGCAGCCATTTAGGCAAAGGAATAATTTTGTTAGCCAGCGGTGTGTTTTCTAAATTCAGACCTAGATATTTCGCAGCCAATCCGATCGTGCATTCAATCCAATTACCTCTTGTTTTACTGACCGAATGCAAACATCTGTCCCAATCAAATTTCTCTGAACGATTTTCGACAGCGTAAAAAACATCCCACAATCGATTTTTAGAGACCCCGCCGTCATTTAACCAATGAATACACAAAACCCTTAAATGATCTTCTTCCGAAAGTATTCTAATATTTGTATTATTTAGTTGAATAAGCTGTGATTTTTCAACTAAATCTTCCCAGTCAACCGTATCTAAATGTCGTAACCCGCAATGCAAATCTATCCCGACGATCGATGTCTGTTTGAGTAGAACTTGACCGGCGGTGTAATCTTTAGGATCAATTGCTATATCAACATCGACAGATAGTCTTTCAAACGGCATTGGATATTTTCTTGCCGCCGCCCATCCTTTAATCAAAACAGGTTCAAAACCATTAGCCCGAAAGATGTCAAAAATCTTTTCAATTCTTTTTTCTTGAACTTGCTTTTGCAACAGTTTCCAGTAGTATTCTTTTTTGTTTTGCTCAAGGTTCATACGATATAGACATTGCGACAAATTTTACAACTCGACAAAACCAAAAAGAGTTAAACTTTGCAAGTTTAACTCTTTTTGGAAAAAAACTAAATTTCCTGATTTAACTACAAGTGCTGGTGCAGTGCGGTGCTCCCATTTGAACCATACAAGGAGCGCAGCCGCCCGTGCAAATTCCGGGACAATCGTTGGTGCCGTGAAAGGCATTACAAACACAACCGCCGGGAGTCGTACATGTGCCCATATTTAATGTGCATAAACATCCCGGATTGAGACATCTTGATTGTGCCGAAACCGATTTTGGTGCCACCAATGATGTTACAAGCGGTAAAGCAACCAATGCGGCTAATCCGACCTTTTTAATTATCTCACGACGGTTATCACCCGCATATTTTGCGGAAATTTCGCCGGCTAGTAAATTCTTTTCATTTAATTGGTCAATTGCCAGCCAAATCAAGTCTTCGTTAACTGCTTTGCCGGATTGACTACCAAATAATTTGGAAATATCTGAAACGGAATTCTTTCCATCACAGCTTTTCCAAACCGTTGCGGCTGTCTGATTTAAACAGTGGGCTTTGTTTGAATCCAAATCATAGACCAATACCTCGTCAGACATCTCTTGAATCACCAGTCCTTCCTTACGAGCTACTGGGATTTGCGTATTATTCATTTTCTCTCCTCCGAATAAATTAGAATCGTTCAATTTAAAATTAGGGACTATAAAATTTAATGCTATTTCAAAAATTTAATCAGTTGCGGGGCAAACTTTAACAATTTTGCCTCATTAACTTTTGACAATTATGACACGGCTGATAATTTTATTCAATAGTTATTTGTAAAATACTTTAATTGTTATCTAAAATCAAATTTGATTACCTACAATTTTAATGCAAAGAAAATCAAAAGACTAATAAAACCCGATGTCAACTTATATTAAGTTGCAGATTTTTCAAAAAATTCCAATAGCAAATCAGCAAAGATTTTTACTTCGCCTCTTTTACATTTTGCTGCTATTGCACAATTTACCATTTTTTTAAGTACCTGCAACACTGGTGCCGGTTTATTTCTTATGGGAATGGTGTGTTGAATAATTTCCAAAAGTGCCTGACCTTTGCTCATTATATCTACGGGAAAACCATCCAAATCATTTTGACTATATTCAAGTGACGAATCGTATTCAGTAAATAATATCAAGCCGACCGGTATCGGATCGACACCGGTTTCGGCACCCAAGGAATTTGCCGAATAATCAACTTGTTGAAAATCATCTATGATCCCGCGTAGAGAAAGCATTTTCGGAAATGGATGAACAAAACCGTTTTCACCAAGAACGGCATACTCATCCGAATAATATAACGCACCTTTTTTTATTAATTCGGCTATCAATGAAGTTTTGCCCGTAAAACTACTGCCTGGAATAATAATCGCTTTATTTTTCCAGGCAACAACACCGGCATGTATAAATACATTTGAAACTGCAAACTCGGCGATAGTCAAGCGAATCTCGCTTTCTATAAAATCATAAAATTCTTTCTCTGATGAACTGTTGGCAACGTTTTTTTCATTTCTAAAAAGTTTATAATCCCCGTTTTTTCTTTTTTTGATTAAAAAATTATGTTCGATGTTAGATTTTTCAATTAGTTCAAAGCCATTGGGAATAATTTTTATTAGCCGGTTTTCAATCTCCTCTAAATAAACTATGTTTGCTGATCCGATGCTGATTCTTACACCGTAAGCCTGGAAATTCAGATAGTATCGGACTTTTTTCTCTTTCATAATTATGAGTCTAAAGGTGTATTATTACTAAGAGTTGAATGTTTTAGCTTACCTTTCCTAATGCGTAAAATTTTAATATAAATAAAAGCGCTAACGATTCGGCTGCCAAAACCGGAAGTAATATAAAACCCGATAAGTTATAACTAAGCCATAAGGTCAAAAGGATCACATTTATTAATGAAGCAAAACCGTAACCAAGAGCCACCTTTTGATGTGAAAGTCCTCTAGTCACGAATCTTTGGTAAATATGTCCGCGATGTGCCTGCCAAATTTTCTCACCTAAGATTATCCGTTTCACCAATGTAAAATACGTATCCCACAAAAATAGCCAAACAACAACGATGGCTGTAATTACTAAACTTACTTGAATATCATTTCGTTCCTTAGATGCTAACAGCGGTAATACGGCAAAATTATATCCCAAAAAAGCACTTCCAACATCGCCCATAAAGATTTTTGCAGGTTGCCAGTTGATTATCAAAAATCCTAAGCCCGAAAATGCCAGTAAGCCGCCTAAAAAACCTGTATCTCCAACCCCGAGAATATAACCGGCAATAAGCCAACCAAAACCGGCGGTTACGGCTTGAATGCCGGCGAGACCGTCAATCCCATCCATAAAATTATAGGCATTTGTAAGCCAAACAATCCAAAAAAATGTCAATACCGGACCAATTACTCCTAGATTTAATTTTCCCCCGTATGGATTGTCTATTTCTTGAAAGTAGCCAAGAACGCCCACTACTGCCAGTGCTGCTATGGAATGCACTATAAAACGCCAAATAAAAGATATGGAAAATACATCGTCAAGCCAACTGATAATAACAATCAAAACCGCCCCGAAAAAATAACTCCACGAAAACTCTAACTTCCCAACAAATACTGAAGCTAGATAGAATGCCAGATAAACAGCCACGATTGCTAAACCGCCTCCCTGTGGAATCGGAACATTATGCAAACTTCTTTCATTTGGCAAGGCGACTATTTTCCAACGCCAACTCAATCTTCGGACGATCTCGACCCCGACATAAGTTAAAAGAAAAACCGCCGAATATATCAGAATTAAAAACACAATATTTATTTTTTCTTTGTTTACTGAACTTTAGTCGATTTATACCAATCAATCTGTTTTTTTATGGCTTCAATTATCGAGGTTTCCGGCTGAAAACCATATACCTGTCTGATGTTTTTTGCTGAATAGACATCATCCGACAGCCATTTTTCAACTGTAACCGATAATTTATTGATTTTTTTTTGTTTTAATACTTTATCGTTGATTTGAGAAACAGTCTTAACAAAAACGGGAGGAATGGAAATTCTCGGTATTTTTCTATCTAATTGTTTAGCTATTTCGCCGACAAGGTTTTTCATTTTAACCGGTTCTGCTGACAAATTAAATATTTCCGTCCCTCCGTTTTTCTTGGCTAAAATTTGTCCGCAGGCTTTTGCGACATCTGTTTTATAGATCATAGATTTTAGGTTCTCGCCATCTCCGATCCAAATAAATCTTCTTTTTTCAATCGCTTTAACTAATCGTGCCACATTCCCGTTACTCTCTTCACCGATCACCGGTGGCAGACGAAAAACCGTTAACGGAATTTTATTTTTTTCACATAAATCTATTGCCGTCTTCTCGGCTTCTAACTTACTTTCGGCGTAGAGTGTCTGCGGTTGACACTCTGTCCTCTCATCAACCGTCACGAAATTTCTTTGATTATTTGTGACAATCGTCTTCTTTAGACCGTAAATTGCCGTCGAACTGATCAATATAAAATGTCTGACTTTTAGTAAAACAGCTAAATTTACAACATTTTTCGTTCCATCGACATTTACCGCATCAAATTTTGCCTTCCCGATTTCACCGAATTGATGAGCTAATCCGGCTGAATGAATAATTGCATCGACTGATTTAAGATTTTTGAGTTCTGAAAAAGTATTATAATTTGAAACATTAACCGAATAATAATTTTTATTATTATATTTTGATTTGTCATTCAGTTTGAAATTCAGACTTGAAACCTCAATAATATCGATTTTATTTTTAGTCAGTTCCCTGACAATTTCCCTTCCGATCAAACCGGTCGCACCTGTTACCAAGACTTTCATATTCTAAACCAACATCAAATAATTAATTTTTGCCTACATTCTTCGTTATCGGACGCATTTGCCATCGCTTTTTTATATTTTTTAATAGCTGTTTCCAACGAATATTTCTTTAGTGACGAATTTCTTGCCCGAATTGACATCTCAGGTATTTCATCACGTCCGGCATAAATTTCATATATCATTTTCAAAAGGCTTTCCGGCTCACTTGGTTCAACAAACCAACCGACCCGATCCTCATTAATAACCCGGACAATTTCGGAATTATTCTCAGTCAAGGCTAAAATCGGTTTCCCAGCCGCCATAAGATTATATGTTCGACTCGGCATCGCCACCCCTTTCATTTTTTTTATCAAGGAAACCAAACCAACGTCACAAGCATTTAGAAAAATTTTCTGCCGGTTTCTGGGCTGAGGGTCAAGAATCGTTACATTATTCAACTTTCTTTCTTCCACTTCCCTTTCCAGCCATTTTCTTTTCACCCCGGAGCCTAAAAATATGAAGTGAAATCTTCTATCATTATTCATTTTTCCGGCGCAAAAAACAATGCTTTCCAAATCCTGTGGATGCCCCATATTTCCTGCGTATAAAAACACAAATTTGTCCAATAAATCATATTTTAACAAAATCTCATTTTCTGCCCGTTCAGACGGTTCTACCTCTTCTAACGATGCCCAGTTTTGAATTACAACAATCGGAGTTTTTTCGGGTTTTTGCTTCAACATCTGAGATTCGACAAGTTCCTTCATATCACGCCCGACGACAATGATCTTTTTCGCGTTTTTGTATAGCCATTGATTAAGCTTATTCAATAGTTTTACGGACAACGAACTCTCTTTCGTTTTACCGACGGCTATCAGTGTTTCGGGATATTTGTCCTGAATTATCAGTGTGTATTTTGCACCGCGCACCTTCGCCGCAATAGCAGTTAAAAATGGAAGTGACGGCGGTGCTGAAACTACTAAAATATCTTCATCGGATTTGAATTTAAAAAATGATTTCAAGAAAATCGAAGCACCCAAAGTCAGCATATTGATTAGCCGATATGCCAGCACATTTTTGTCGAGCGTTGTGCCCCAAACACGAAAAATCTCTACCTTTTTGTGGATTTCGTTAAGTGGAGCCTTCGTGCCACGGGCTGCGTAATTCGGCTGCCCGCAGATAACCTTGACCTCGAAGTCATCCGTTAGACCTTCGGCAATTTTTGTTAAATAATATCCTGTTTGATTATTTTCAGGATAATAAAGTTCGGTTATTACCCATAACCGATTTAGAATATCGGGTTTTGGGTTTTGGAATCGATTTTCATTTTTTAACCCTCTATCCATAGGCTGTCACCCGGAATACTGAAAGATTTTTTAATTTTTAATTATGTTTTCTCAAACTTGAATATCCTAAAATTATTTTGCTAACCGTTTGCGCGACATTTTCCACCAGATATTCTTTGGGCACATTCCAATTTGACGGTTGAGAAATGGCGATTTCGACAGCTCTTAATATTGAATCGGTTTCCGCACCGCTCAAAATATTGCTTCCCGCCTCGATGGTTTCAGGTCTTTCTGTAACATCTCTTATCGTAACATTAGGAATTCCGAATATCGCACATTCTTCCTGAACTGTTCCGCTATCGGTTAATACAGCCAATGATTTTTTCTCTAATTTGACAAAATCAAAAAATCCGAGCGGGTCGAGTAGAAATATCTTACTATTGACTGCGGTTATACCGAATTTTACTAATTTTTCAGCAGTTCGGGGATGCAAACTAATCAGCATTTTTTTATCGAATTTTTCGACCACTTTCGATAGACCGCGAAAAATTTTCTGTAATCTGTCGGCATTATCTACATTTTCCGAACGATGTAGCGTAACTAAAAAGTATTCAAACGGTTCAACCGAACATTTAGCTACTGCATCGCTTTGTTCGATTTGTTCGGCAAAAACACTTAAAACCTCCTTTATCGGATTTCCGGTAACATAAATTCTTTCGCGTTCAATCCCTTCATTTATCAGGTTTTCCTTACTTCTTTCAGTATATGGTAATAAAATAGTGCTCGAATGATCGATTATCCGCCGGTTTACCTCTTCCGGCACACGATTATCAAAACACCTGTTTCCGGCTTCCATATGAAAAACAGGAATTCCGCGCCGTGCAGCTAAAATCGCTGACAAAGCACTATTGGTATCGCCTAAAATTAAAACCTTATCCGGTTTGTGGTTTTCCAATATCTCATCGGTTTTTGAAAGTATTTGAGCAATTTGGTCGCCGAAACTTTTTGATTTGATCCCGAGATGCACATCAGGCGGACGCACTTGTAAATCCTCAATAAAAATATCGCTCAGACTTTCGTGATAATTCTGCCCGGTATGGACGGTTATATGTTCTGAATGTTGATCTAAAATCTTTAATACCGGACTCAATCTTATTATTTCCGGTCGCGTCCCGAAAATGGTCATTATTTTCATAAAATTCTCTACCTTACCGTTATAAATCGGGCGATTTCATCATTTGAATCAGACAGCAAATTTTTCAATTCTTTTTTTGAAATATTACCGTCTTTGGATGAGTATTCCGAGTTCAGCATTTTTGCCTTTTCATCTTCAGATCTCAATTCCGGCAAAACGGGCAGTATTACATAGTATCCGGCACGTTCCATGGTTCTAAAACATTCTTCCTCAGAAACCATTATTTCGTGAACTTTCTCGCCGGGTCTGATGCCGGTAAAAACCATCGGAAGTTTTTCTTTGCCCATCAACACCTTTGCTATATCGGTTATCTTTGCCGAAGCTACCTTCGGAACAAAAGTCTCACCGCGCCTGCCGCGTTCAATTGCCGCAAAAACCGTATCAACTGCTTTGTCCAAACTTAATAAAAATCTTGTCATCTCCTTCATTGTTATAGTTAAAGGTTGTTTGTTTCTAACTTGTTCTACAAAGAGGGGGACAATCGAACCACGCGATGCTATGACATTTCCGTATCTGACGCACAAAAAGTCCGTTCTTAAACAATCCCGATTTGCCTCAATTAGAATTCTTTCCTGCAAAGCCTTTGTCATTCCCATCACATTAATAGGTTTACAGGCTTTGTCGGTCGAAATCCCGACCACCTTCTCAACCGGCAAATTATTTTCCCGGATTGTTCGCACAATATTTTCCGTCCCGTAAATGTTGGTTAAAACCGCTTCAAATGGAAAATATTCACAAGATGGAACTTGTTTTAGAGCCGCTGCGTGAAACACGACATCGGTTTGCCGCATAGCGGCTAACAATGCTGAGTAATCGCGCACATCACCAATCCGAAAGTTTAATAAGTCACGCGAGTTTTTATAAATAATGTCATCGGTCGCATTTTTTTGGTGAAGAAACTCAAGTCGCATATAATGCTGTTTTGCTTCATCACGCGAATAGACCGTTATTTTTGCAGGAATTCCCATTTCGCCCCGCAAAAGCCTTTTCACCAGTGTTTGTCCTAAAGACCCGGTTCCGCCTGTTACCAGAATTCTTTTTCCATCCAGTTGTTTCATTTTCTAATTTTACGATATGGAAATGGATCTCTTACCATTTTTTCTATCATTTCATCCCAACACGAAGGTTGAAAATTTGTTTCATTTCTAAATTTTGTAGAGTTTAAGCTCCTATCAATCATAATTTCCTCAAACGGCTCGATTTCAATATCTAGCTGGTATGCTTTTTTTAGTAAAACCAACAAATCGAATTTATTTATCGGTTGACTCGAAATATGATATAACCCGTGCATTTCTTTATGATTAGCTATCAAATCAGCTATAATATCAGCAATAACAACGGTTGGAAACCCTGAAAAAATTGCATTTTTATATCCTTTAACTTTTTTACCCGTTTGGCTTAGAAACCATTCGACAAGACTATGATTTGTTTCCAATTCACGTCCTATTATTGAAGTCCGTAAGGTCAGACAATTTTCATTCAAAACAACTTCACCGAAATTTTTACTTCTGCCGTATAGATCGGTTGCATCTGCCGTATCATTCTCCGTGTAATTTCCTTTTACACCGCTGAAAACACAATCAGTGCTTATGTTTATCAATTTTGCCTTAATTGCATCAGCTAAAATCGCCAGTTGATTGGGAAATATGGAGTTTACAGTTAAAGTTTTTATAATGTTCTTCGAATCGGGTAATTGTTTGATAATACCGATAGCATTAACAATAACATTAGGTCGAATTTGTTCAACTAGTTGCTCTACCGTTTCAAATATTTCAGCATTTAACCGGCAAGTATTGTTTTTAAAATCAATAGAGACAGAGTCCGATTTCCTAAAATTCTTGTTTCTAAAACTTGTCCAGACCTCGAATTTATCTTGAAATTTTTGGACAAGTTTATGCCCAAGCATCCCTTTGCCACCTAAAATCAGGACTTTCATAATTCTATTTCTTAAAGTTAAAAACTAAGTGTCTGGATTTTGACATTTAAAGTGTTTTTTATATTTTTTAAACCTTATTTGATATGTATTTAGCTTGATGTTCTTAATTTTCTGCCAGAGCATAATCTAAAACTTTTTTTGTTGCTTCAGTTATTTTTGGGTCCGCCAACAATTGCAATGCAAAGTTTCTCGATTTAATTGATAATTGACTGTAAGTTTTTGCATCTAAACTTATGATTTTATTGATTGTTTTTTTCCAAAGTATCTTATTTTCTAACGATATGTCCCATCCAACCTGTTTTGCCTCCAGATTTATCCACGGTGTTCGATCACTTATCAATAGAGGACAACCGGCTGCAAGTGCTTCTAAAAAAACATGTCCGAAATTTTCTCCAAGCGTTGGCAGAACAAAAAAATGATATTCCATTAGTTTTGAAGCAACGGATTCAAATGGAATTGGTCCTTTTGCTTCGATTTTTATATTTGAGGGCAATGTTTTGATAATTTCTTGACATTCTTCCCAATAGGACAAATCCTCCAGTGGACCCCAGACATCAATCAGCAATTCTCCTTTTACTTCAAACAAAATTTCAAGTAAAAACTTAAAATTTTTCTTTCTCATAAATCTTGAAAGAAAAACCAAATGAGCCATTCCCGGTTTTTTTATTGGCTTGGATTTCGGATTATAATCAGACAAAATTTGTTTGGGAAGCAAATCAGGGGCTATAAAAACTCTCTCATTTTTACCAATATTTTGCGTTATTTCTGCCAACTCAAAATTTGAAGAGGCTTTCCATATCACTTTTTTAAATAATCCGGTTTTTCTTGCAAAACCCATAAAAAGTTTTTTTTTATGGGTATTTAAACTTAGTCCGCCTTGGGATAACTCTCCACAAGGTGAAACAATTTTATTTCTATTTCTTACTAACTTCAATTTTAACAATGTTAAAGTATAAATAGTTAACGTAGAAAAATAACTGTTAAAATACAAAATGTCCGGCTCAACAGTTAATAGCAATTCCATTAGCTTTGAAATTTTAATATTTATTTTAGATAAATATATCACCTTCGCATTTTTTACTTCATTCCAATCATCGATTTTGACACTTTGGTATTGATCGCGGTCTAATTTGCCGTCGTGATCTCTGGTTATAATCCAAAAATCGTAAATGTGTGAAAAAGAATCGACCATATTAACAATTGTTCTCATTCCGCCGCCACTTTTATACCCCGGCAAATAATAATCGCAAAGAATCAGAATTTTAGGTTTTACTATTGTTAAGTTTTTATTTTCCATTGCCTAACAAACTAATTGATCCGAGCATTAATTATCTCTTGATATAGATTTTCATACAATTCCGCTATTGCTTCAGGCACAAATCTTTGGCTATTTTCGATTCCTTTTCGGATAATATCGTCTCTGAACTCTCTATCGTTAATTATTTTTAACACCCCGCTACTGATTTCTTCAATTTCTTCTGGATTCACTAAAACAGCCGCGCCACCCGCAACTTCTCTTAAAGGACTTATGTTACTCGTTATAACTGCTTTTCCGATTGCTTGGGCTTCGATGATCGGTAGCCCGAATCCTTCATAAGTCGAACAAAATGAAACAATATCCGCATTAGAATATTCCTTCATTATCTGTTCATCATTGATGTTGAAAGCTTGATCAAAGTTTATTTTATTTATGGCTAACTCATTCTCCAACTTCGCATCGATACGACCGATAATTTTGAGTCGACAATTTATTCCCTTTAAGGCTTTTACCAAATTATCGACATTTTTATTCGGAGATGTCCCTATTTGTAGTATTATCGGACATTCTTCATCAAATTTTTTGTTGCTTATTTTACAAAATTCTTCACGCAACGGATTTTGAATTACCCTAATTTTGTTATCTGGACAACCTGTAAATGAAATAATTTCTTTTTTGGTCGCTTCCGAGATTGCCGTGATATATTTTAAATGTTTTATTGGGAAATCTAAAAATAACTTTTTCAAAAAAAATCTTCTCAAACCTTTTCTAAAGTGGATAAATCTTAAATCGTGAATGGTTAAGACAGTTCTGTCGGGCGGCAAAAGTAAAGATATGTAATGAATATCACCCGTTATATGGTAAATATCGGCTGGCGGTTTTCTAAAAAAAAAAATATTTTTAATTATTCCACTTATTTGACTAAAATATGGCAGTTGGGTAAAAGAGGTTTCAAAATTTTTCTTTGATATATTTTTTTTAATCTGTCTGAAAACTTTTTCGAGACTGACTGCTTCCGACATTTTTCTTTCGATATAAACTATTTTTATTTTCATAAAAAAGAAAGTTAAATATCCGAACCAATTAATGTGTATTCGAGTATATCCTTTGTAATTGCTGTAGTTCCAATATGTTCAACTACCGCCCCGGCAGCAAAGTTAGCAATTTTTGCCGCCAATAATAAATCCGCCCCGGAGGCAATTGCTACTGCCAGACAGGAAATAACAGTATCACCGGCACCGGTTACGTCAAAAACCTTTCGTGCCGATGCTCTTATTTTGATCGATTTGTGTCCTTTTTGGAACAATGTCATTCCCTCTTCACCCTGTGTTATCAAAATTGCCTGAGTATTAATTTCTGCTAATAAAGTATTTCCGGCTATCTCAATCAAGTCACAATTCATTTCATCCAAGTTACAGGCTTTGGCAGCCTCGTTTTGGTTTGGAGTTAAAAGCGTCGAACCTTTATATTTTTTGTAATTGTTTCCTTTAGGATCAACTAATACTTTTTTTTTATTCACAATGGCGGTTGTTATCAGACGCTCTACACATTTTTTTGTCAATAATCCTTTGGCATAATCCGAAATAACAACTATGTCAATTTCATCCCATATCTTTTCGATGTTACGTAATAACCCGTCAACATCCTCACTTAAAATTGGTTGGGTATTTTCCTGATCGAGCCTTACAACCTGTTGCTGATGGGCGATTATACGGGTTTTTACTGTCGTTTGCCGATTTTTTATTGGCATTAAAAATCGTGCAGAGATTTTATTACTTTCTAAAACCGTTGACAAAATTTCAGCCTCCGAATCATTTCCCACGATTCCTACTAAAAATGGCTTCGCACCGAGTCCCGCCACATTTGCCGCCACATTTGCTGCGCCTCCTGCTACCAAAGTTGTCCGATTTAATGATACAACCGGCACAGGTGCTTCCGGCGAAATACGCCTGACATTGCCCCAACAGTAACGATCAAGCATTACATCGCCGATTACTAAAACCTTAACATTCGAAAAGTTTTTCAATAAATTCATACGAACTTCAATCAGTATCTATTAAAGCATCGATCAATTCACACCAAATATGAATAATCGTAATATGAGTTTCTTGAATGCGCGCGGTTCTATCGGACGGAACCAGCACGGCAGCATCACACAGTGAAGCAAGTTTTTTACCGTTTGCACCGGTCATTCCGATTGTCCGGCAATTTATTTGTCTTGCTTTCATAATGGCTGAAATAATATTTGGCGAATCCCCGCTGGTGCTGATTCCGATCAACAGATCACCTGAAACTGCCAATGCTTCGACTTGTCTGGCAAAAATTTGTTCAAATCCGAAATCATTTCCAATCGCCGTTAAAGCCGAAGTGTCGGTAGTTAAAGCAATGGATGGCAAAGCCCGCCGCTTTTTTTCAAACCGTCCAACCAGTTCAGCGGCGAAATGTTGGGCATCGGCGGCACTTCCCCCGTTGCCGCAAATCAGTATTTTGTTCTCTTTTGATACGGTTTCACATATCATTGTCGAACAAATATCGATAGCTTTGCTTTGTTCTTCAACAAGTCGGTTTAAAACAGACTGATGCTGGACTATTGATTTTACAAATATGCTGGAATTATTATTTGCCGGCTCGACAAAAGCTTTTGTGGAATTTTTTGTATTATTATTCAAAATCTTTTCTATGATTCCGCTTGTAGAAAATCCTTCTAAAACCGGTAAAGATAAAACTTTTCCCCCGTTCCCGATAACCACATCGGCACCGATGATCTCATCCGTTTTCCAATCTCCGCCTTTTACTAATATATCAGGCTTGATCTCTTCAATTAGTTTTTGAGGTGTCGGCTCATCGAAAATTCTAACCTCATCAACAAAGCGCAAGCCACGAACCATTTCAGCACGATCATTTTCTGACATTATCGGACGTGTAAAACCTTTGATTGCCCGCACCGAATTATCACTATTTATGCCGACAATTAATTTTGTGCCGAGGGCTTTCGCCCGCCTGAGCAAATTAAGATGTCCAGGGTGCAAAATATCAAAACAACCATTGGTAAATACAACAGTTTCTCGCATGAATGTTAAATTGGCAGGTTTCTTTGTTTGTCTCTTAGTGAGTATATAACAATTTTCAATAATAAAAGTTGAATAAATATCACTATTCCAATCCGTATAACTGTGGGGAAAATTTCCCCGTAAAAACTATCGTAGCTGATTTTTGCCAAAACAGTTAGATAAATAGTGCTTCTCCACATTGAAAATTCTAACCCCTCCATAAATAATGCATAAAAAATACGAAGACAAAAACCAAGAATTATCATTCCAATCGGAACCCCAACCGGACCAAAATTCCTTAACAGGTCTCCCATCGAAGTAATCGCCAAACCTGAACCGCCGCTATCAAAATAAAGTTCATTATATGAATATCCATCTGCTATGATGGGTTTGTCCTTCCAAAAATAACGAGGAATGAAGGCAGTCCAAGTATATGTCCAAATATTATTTTCCAGACCGTATGAAGCCTCATATGGTTGCAAATTTTCATAATTTGAAACCACAACTGCTAATGAACTAACTATTTCTAGTCGTTCAGCAAGAACTTTCAAAGAACTGGTGCTTTGCGTTGACCAATCTTCAGAGTTCATATTTTCAAACGTATCGAAAACTACTTCCGAATAGTCCCCAATTGAAACTCTTTCATCACTTGCCTTTAAGGTTCGAAAGGTAGTTCCATAAATCATCCCGACTATCAAAGCCAACGGCAAGGTAAAACCAATCAAAACCAGATATTTGAGACGAAATTTTCGCCCTACCATTGTGAAGGCTAAAATCATCAGTAATAAACTATTTAACAGACTACTTCGTCCGCCAAGCAGCATTAGCATATAAGCTGCCATAAAAATTTGAACAACGGCTATAATCAAATGATTGATATTCCATCTTTCAAATTTAAAAAAGGCGAGCCATAAAAGAAATGTCGTGGATGGAATAATCAAGGTTAAATAATAATTTAAACTTCCTGTTACGCCGAATTCGATACCGGCATGCTGATAACCGATTTGCCCGACTTCTAATGCCAAAATACTTATAAATATTCCAAACCCGAGAAAAAATAGATTTGGAATGACAACTTCATTAGGTTTGAACTCCCAGTCCGGTAGCCAGGTGGACAGGTAATTACCGATTTTTTTACCCTGTGGAATAAAAAAGCCGATCGATAATCCCCCAAAACCCATCATTATATAAACAAAAGTAAGTGGAAAATTATACTCAGGGCTGGCTATATAATTGAGATAATGGTAGTTAGAAAGTCCTAGTGTTAGAACCCAACCGCCAAGAAAAAAAATCGGAAAAAAATATGTAATCGTTGCAAAAACCAGCGGATGAAATAAACTGAATTCTTTTCGATAGATCAAATATATTGATGGTGCCGCGATAACCAAACCTGTTGCCAAAACCCAAGGAATAAGATAAGGGCGTTCGATTTCAAAAAACCAGTCTTGAAAATCTGTAAATAAAAAAAATGTTCCGATCAAAACTATACACATTAAAACAAGCGCAGACACAAGAATATTTAACCCTTCCGGCTTACTGTGTCTTTTTAGGCTGGTTGTGGACAGATTGTTTAGATTTACCATTTTAATCGATTGCTTTTTGAATATTGAATTAATTTCTTATTGTAATTTACATTCCGCGATGATTCCATCTGCTAATTGTGAAGCCATTTTTACACAAATATCATTTACCATATTCCAATACCAAGGATTAAATGGACGATGAACATCACCAATGTCATAAAAAGAAAACTTTTGAAGGTTCAATCCCTCTCTTTCAATAATAAGTTTCAATGTCGAATATGAATAATAGGCAACGTGGTCAGGGTGAACGGGTTCATTTATGCCACCCTTGCCGCGTAGAGCATAGATCACGTTCCGCATTCCGCAATAGGCGTTAATCGTTGTAATTATCATAACTGTTTCGCTGTTCATAAACCGTTTGATGCCACGCAAAAAAAGTCCCGGATTTGAAAGATGCTCGATCATTTCCCCGGCAAGAATTACATCGAAAATTTCATTACACTGAACTTCAGCCAGATTTTCCAAGTCGGCACGGTAAATATGCCGAACTCCGGCTTCCCTGAGAATATCAATCCCTGCCTGGTCATAATCAAATCCGTAAAGTTCTTTTGCAACCTTTTCAATTTCAAAATGTAAAAGCATTTTATTGGAAATCGAATGTTTCGTATATGGATAATCCGTGCAACCGAGATGTAAAACCTTTTTACCCGAACACTTGTCTTTAATGAATTTTACCCGATCAACCAATTCAATTTTTTCTTTCATTTATTCAACTTCTGAGAATTCGCCTCACTAAAAGTTTTTCATCTTCGGTTATAAACCCCAACAGCCACAACATCAGACAATAGACTAATCCTCCGCTCAAACCGGCACAAAAAAAAGTTGTCCAATTCAGTGAAAAATAACTAATGATAAGTTCTTCGACAGCGATTAAAAATATAGTCGGTATTATTAGAATACTAACCAACTTTAACCAGAAAGATCCCTGCACGGCTCCGAAAAACCATTTCTCAATGTAAAAAATCGAGAAAAAAATCATTCCGAAGCCTGATAACCGTCCGATGGCAACTCCAATGTTTCCATAGTTTTCAGTTAAACCGATTATCAAAAGAAGACTAACAAACAAGTTTATCACAAAAATCAAACAATTATAGCTCGGGTATCCAAGCCCATCCGTCATCTGCCAGGACACGGTTAAAATTGCCGCAATGCTGAAGGTTAAAGTGTGAATAATTAAAAGCAGCCAAGTTTTTTCAGCAAATTCCGCCCCGAGCCAGAGCGTTAAAAAAAATCGGCTTTCAATTATGAGAGTCGAGGATAAAAACACTACAAAAAAACAAACGGTTTTAGTTGCCGTCAAATACAAGCGCAAAAGTTGTTGACGATTATTTTTTAATTCACTGGCAAGCGGGAAAATGACAAGTAATAAACTAGAAATAAATCCATGAATATAGATAGCGAGTGTCATTGAAACGACATAATAAGAAAGGTTTACAGAACCGAACTTTCTGGTTATCCACCCGCGTTCAAAAAATAAAAGAAAATTAGAAAGTATTTGATAAGCAATAAGGCTTAAACTATATTTAACTAATTTTTCCCAAATTTTGTAATTAAAATTCAACCTCAACTGGAATTCAGGTAATAAACTTTTTGAACTTTTGGCAAAAATCAGACAAATTATTGCAGTTATAATTAAATTCCACAGCAGCAAACTCAAAATCCCGTAACCGGCATACGCCAAAAAAATGTTTCCGCTCAAAACCGCAATATTATAAAAATTAAAAATCTTTGAATAAACATCGAAACGGTGGATGCCTTGCAATATTGCCGTAAAAATCTGCGTGAACATCGATAGAAAAATAATTACCGAAGTAATATAGAGTGCTTTAACAGAAACATCTTGCATTTCCTGATCGATTTTTAAAATATCCCGGATAATCCATTTAGCAGTTGTCAAAATTACTATTATGCTTAACAAACCAATAGCAAAATTATTGAACAGGGCGGCGGAAATGAGATACGGAATTTTTTCGTTTTCCCCCTCTACGCGAAATTCGGCGATATATTTTGTTATGGCACGGCTAAAAGTAAAAATACCGGAAAAGCCGACTGCACCCAAAATTAGCATTAAAATTCCATAATTTTGTAAACCTAAATTTCTTATGAGTATTGGAGTCCCGACAAAACTTAGTCCTAACGGCAAAACAAAAGTTGAGAAGCCGTATAATACATTTCTGGCAATACTCCGACTGGTTTCGGATTGTTTTTTTTCCATTATTTTACCCGAAATGCCTCTAAATACTTTTCAACCGCCTTTTTTGCTACAACTTTTTCGCTAAAGTTTTTCAAAACGAATTCTTGACCGTTTTTCGATAATTTTTCCTGCAACAATTTATCCTGCTTCAAGATTTTTATGGCAGAAGCCAATTCATCACTACTATCCGGTTGTATTAAATAGCCGGTTTCAAGGTGTTTTATCGCTTCCGGTATACCATTTATATTGGTCGAAATACTTGGAATCCCGAGTCCCATCGCTTCGAGAAGTGCAATTGGCAAACCCTCCAAATAACTGGGCAATACAAAAATGTCCGCCGCTAATAATAATTTAAATAAATCCAAATGTTCTCCGCCAACATTATCCGATGTCAAAAAAATAAAGTTTTTGCCCAAGCCAAAATCATTTGCCTTTTCCAAATCATTTTTTTGTGGGGCTGAATTTGAAACCCAAACGAACGCAATATCATTATGATCGACGAGTAGTTTTTGCGCCGCTTCTAAAAATATCCAACGACCTTTGCGGTCAATGAATTGTCCGACACAAAACACCAGAAATTTATCATCCGGTAATTGATATTTACTACAAATGGCGTTTTTATCTATATTTTCTGATAAAGCAGTTTCAATTTCCGACTGATTCAAATTAGCGTATATAACCGAAATTTTATCAAAAAAATCAATCGGCATTAGCGTTCTCAAACTTTCTTTTGCATCCTTGTTGGCTGTAAAAATATTAAAATTTTTAAATTTTGACAAAATTTTGAATTTTACACGCCACAACAGATTTCTAGACTTCGGAATAGGTAGAATAGAATTGTGAACTGTAACAAAAACCTTTGCTTTTAAAGATAGCCACCCAATTGCCAGCATCGATTGCCAAGGCGCAAGTTCGATGTGAATGATACTGTTTTTGAGGTCTAACCGATTTAAAATTTTTAGTAAATTAATTTCGCCCTTTAGTTTATCCCAATGTCTTTCTAATTTTTTTTTTATTGTTGTTGCAGGTTTTACGTCACTGTATGTGTCAATTAATTGATAATTCACTTCCATATTAGTCAGAAATTTTAGAAGTTGTTTATGAGATGCTCCCGGCAACAGGACGATAACTTCACCATATTTTTGGGCTTCTTTCATCATTCCGAATAAATATGTTTGAGCTCCGCCCCATTCTAAATAATTCCAAACAAAATAAAATTTCTCTGGAATCTCTTTATCTGATCTCTTCATTATTTTATTCAAGTTATAGATTAGAAGTCAGCAGTTCAACTATTAAAGTAAATTATTGAATAAACGGTTATTTTGATTATTTAACCTATTTAAGAAAATTGATTAAAGTAAATTCTGAAGTAATTATTATGAGATTTTTGTTGCAAGATCGGTTTATCAATGGCTTTAATCATTCAATACTCTATCGCCAAATAGTTTATTATTATCAATATCATTTGATTTTTGGAACGGCTTTGAAATCTTTTGCCAAAAAATTTGGACAAAAAACATTATAAAAGCTATTAAACCCTTTGTTTTAGTAGGCGCAGTGTCAAGATGAGAATAGAACCGTCTTCTTAAATTATGTCCATTTCCAAGATTTAAAAAAAGCACATCAAATTTTTTCTTAAGAGACATTTCGGATACTTTGGGAGGAACATCGTTCGGTTGGCAAAAAACTCTGGCTCGCGGTTCAATCAAAAGTTTCCAACCCTTCTTTTTTAAACGCGGTGTATATTCGACATCACCAAAATTCGGGTAGCGTTTCGAGTTCATTAAGCCTTCTTCCAAAATAGCCTGAACGGGAACTAAAACACAATTTCCGACAATCAAATCAACTTCCCAAGGTTTTTTCGGGATTGTCCAGATCGTTTGCCGGTCGTAATGCTGCCAACCTCCCTTCCACGTTTTCCAGACGGGTGCAACCTGAAACAATTTATGCGGTTCATCCCATAACAAAAGCAGCGAACCGATAATCGAGCGCGGAAAACTTTCCGCCGTTTCTAACATATATTTTAAAAACTTGGAATCGAATACCTGATCGTCATTCATCATTAAAACGTAATCAGGTTTGTGCTTTAATGCCGCCCTGACACCGACGTTCGTGCCTTCGGTAAACCATAAATCACCATTTCCCTGCACTACTTCCACGTTTGGAAATTCTTTTTTTATCGCATCTCCCGTTCCATCAGTCGATCCATCGTCCACAATAACTATGTGAATATCCAATTCGTCTTTTTCTACCCGTGAACAACTTCGCAAACATTGTAAAGTTATTTCACGACGGTTATGAACGGGCGTGACTATTTCTATTCTTTTCACTATTTTACAAATTTTCCGCTTTGGACAAGATATTGGTTTCACTGCCCCAAAGTTCAGTTAGAAATTGTTCCTGTGATTTTTCGCTATTACTGCAACCGATTGCCCGGTATTTAATATTTTCCTTGTTGGACAATTCATTTTTCAGTATCCTCCAAAAGTCATAGACGATGATTTCCCTTCCATCCTTTGAAAAATCATTTATTTTTAATTGTTTAAATTCAGCATCTGCGGTTGTGATTAATACAATGTCAGCCTGTTCCAAACATTTTTTTGCCGATTCTAAAATCTCGATTTTTCCTTTTAATTCGGCTTCCGCACCTTCGTTGGCGAGTGGATCATAGCCTACGACCCGCGCACCGGCTTCGGATAATTTTTTTGCTAAATAAACACTCGACGATTCTTCAACTACATGAGAATCCGGTTTGTAAGCCAATCCCAATATTGCAACAGTTTGTCCGGCTTTAATTATCGGACGCAGTTTCTCCGTCATCGATATTGCCATCGAACGATTAACCCGATCAGTCGTTTCAGCAAGATCGGCAGAACTGTTTAATACCCGTGCCATATAACTTAAGGCAACATTGTCCCGGGGGAAACAAGGTCCGCCGTAACCGGTTGCGCCGGTCAGATACTTTCTTCCAATCCTCGAATCTGAACCGAGAGCTTCAGTTACGACATCGACATCACCACCCGGAATTCTCTCGCATAAATCCGCCAACATATTGGCAAAGGTTATTTTAGTGGTAACAAATGTGTTGACTGAAATTTTTGTAAGTTCCGCATTCTCCAAACTCATCCGCTTGCACGGCGGATTGCCGAACATTATTTTTGCATAAAAACTTTCAAGTCCACTGCCGGATCGGTCATCGAACTCACCGCATAAAGTAAAATCAGGATTTAAGAAATCATTAATGACACTGCCGAGTGCAATGAATTCAGGGCTGTAACAAAGACCGAAATCCTGACCGCATTTTTTCCCCGATTCTTTTTCCAATAACGGTAAAAGACCGAAACGCGTCGCACCGGGCAATACGGTAGAAGTTAAAACAATAATGTGGTAATCATCTTTTTTTGCCAATGCCCGCCCGAGTTCTTTAAATGCCGAAGCCGCATAGTCGAGTGAAAAAGAACCTCTTTTATCACTCGGAGTCGGAACGATAACAAAGGAAATATCGGAATTTAATACAGCTTTCTCAAAATCGGTTGTGGCACTAATCCGTTCTAAATTCTCTGAAAGGTATTTTTCCAAATCAGTTTCCTGAACCGGTTCACGTCCATTATTAATTGCTTCAACTGTTTTTTGGTGAATATCAACGCCAATAACTTCGTAGCCGCGACTGGCAATGGCGGCAACCATACTCGCGCCTAATTTACCGAGACCAATTACTGAAACCTTTTCTATCATTTATTTTACTATTTATGAAATAAATATCAACCGTTTATTACTTTTTCAAAATATGCAAATTTCGATTATTATTGATTACTTTGAGAAAAAACTTTGTCATTCGAGTCAACACTTTGTTTAATACGAACCTGTTTCTCGATCCATTTGTAGGTTTCTGCCAAACCTTCCTCAAGCGTAATTTGCGGCTCCCAATTTAATACTTCCCGCAATCTGGTATTATCCGAATTTCTACCTCTTACACCTTGCGGACCATCAATATGTTTTTTGCTGATTTCAACACCGGCAATGTCGGCGACGATTTCGGCAAGCTCATTGATTGTCACCATTCTGTCCTGTCCGAGATTAAGCGGATCGTGAAAATCCGATCTCATTAAACGGTAAATTCCCTCAAGACAATCATCAATGTGGCAAAATGAACGGGTTTGTTCTCCATCGCCCCAAATTTCTATTTCAGAATTTCCGTTTAATTTTGCCTCGGCAATTTTTCGGCACATCGCCGCCGGGGCTTTTTCGCGTCCGCCTTCCCAGGTTCCCTTTGCGCCGAAAATATTATGAAACCTGACTATTCGCGTTTCCATTCCGTAATCTTCGCGGTAGTGCATACAAAGTCTTTCCGACACGAGTTTTTCCCAACCATAACCGTCTTGCGGCATTGCCGGATAAGCATCTTCCTCTTTAAGCGGTTGAATATCCGTTTTCTCTTGCAGATATTCAGGATAGATACAAGCACTAGAAGTATAGAGATACCGCTGAACTTTATTTATCCGCGCCGCTTCGAGAGTGTGGAGATTTATCAATGAGTTATTGTGAAGAATCTGCGCGTGATGGTTTGAAATAAAACCCATTCCGCCCATATCGGCGGCAAGAGCATAAACCTCTTCCATATCATTTGTTGCCTGCAAACAATTTTCCCAACGGCGTAAATCTAAAAGTAAAAATTCTTCTGCATCCGATTCACTGAATTCCGGTTTTTTGATGTCAACCCCGCGCACCCAAAACCCTTTATCCTTTAAAAAAGTAACCAAATGGCTTCCGATAAAACCACCCGCACCGGTAACCAAAACTTTTTTCTGTTTTTCCATATAATAAATTATTTTATGCTTTTATATTTTGTCGTAATTTTTATTTATTTTTTATTCCGATCTGCACTATTTGCTTACAATATTTCTCTATTCATTGTCCTGTCTATAATTATCTCTGTGGTAATAGCTTTGGTAATAATAGTAATTATCCTGTGATCTAAGATTAACATTATTCAAAACAACTCCAAAAATCTTTGCCCCGACATCCTGTAAAAGTTGACGCGAACGCCGAACGACCTGCCGCGAACTTCTGCCCGCGTGAACCACCAAAATCACGCCGTCCACTAACGAAGCGATCAACACACCGTCGGTAAATGAAGCAATCGGAGGCGAATCGACAACAACGTGGGTAAAGTTTTTCTGTAAAAATTTTAGTAAGTTCGACATTTGTTCCGAACCTATAAGCTCCGCCGGATTTGGTGGAACCGGTCCCGATGGTAACAAGTTGACCTTAGTTTCTTTTTCAAACTGGATGGTTTTCAAGATTTCATCGTCTTTTACTTCGCTAGAAAGCAATGTGCTTAAACCTTTTGCATTACTAATGTCGAAAACCGTATGAAGTCGCGGGCGGCGCATATCGGCATCGATGATTAATACCTTTGCGCCGGTTTGCGCCAAACTTATGGCTGTGTTTATGGCAGTCGTCGTTTTTCCCTCTGACGGTAAACTCGATGTTATCAGAAGAGATTTTGGAGCGTGTCCCGCAGTTGAAAGCAAAATAGAGGTTCTCAATTGCCGGTATGCTTCTGCCAAGGATGAACGCGAATCTGATTTTATTAGTAATTCGGAATTCATTTTAGACTCGCCGTTTTCATTTGCTCCAACCAATAAAAGCCTGCGTTTCGGCATCGAATTAATTGTCGGAATCGCGGCAAGTGCCGGTAATTGCAGTAAACTCTCGATATCTTCCGTTGAACGAATTGTGTCATCGAGATATTCGAAAAATAATGCCAAACCCATCCCGAAAAGAGTTGATAAAAAAAGGGCGGCGAGCACCGTTGTTAAACGACGAGGTGCAACCGGAACATCCGGCGGTATGGCGATTTCGGCGACATTGATATTGTTATCAGTGCCAACCGCAATAACGTCATTTTCGCGCTGTTGTTTGGTTAAGTTTTCGAGAAAACCTTTTTTTGTTTCAATTTCCTGTTGTAAAAGTCGAATCGCAACACCTGATTGATTTTGACCTTGCGCTTGGTTGTATTGCTCGTTATAAGCAGCCCGCACCTGATCTTCCTGAGTTTTGGATTTCAGATATTCGGTTTTGACATTATCTAAAATAACTTTTGCCGTTCGTTGCCGGTAGTTGTTTAATGATGTTTGATTTTTATCAGTTGTTTTCGTTATTTCATCTTCGAGAGTTTTTATTTGTCGATCATACTCTTTAATTTCAGGCGCACCTTCCAAATATTCTTGCAAAAGTTTTGATCTTTCAGCTTTTAGCTGGGCAATTTTTTGTTGTGTTTCATTAACTAAATGTCGAATATCCGCTTCAGTTTCAGTAATGTAGCGAGCCATTTGCTCTTCTGTCAAAGATGTTACCCGATCAGGTGATTTTTCAAGCGCAAGATATTTTGCTTCTGCAATTTTTCGAAGATTCTCTGCTTCCAACAACTGCTTGTTTAAGCCTGAAAGACGATCAATTACAATCGTCTGCTCATTGTCGGTTTTGAGAATCCCGGCTGTTTTGGTTGTTTCGAACAATTTTATTTCACCGGCTTTAATTTCCGATTGCAAATTAGCGATTCGTTCCTGAAGAAAATCATTAGTTTTTCGACTCGTCCCGCTACGCTTCTCTTGATTGGATTTCGTAAAAACCCCGGCAATGCCATTGACAATGGCGGCGGCAAGTTCGGGATTCGTATGACGATAGCTGATCTCGATCAACCTCGTGTCTTTGATGGTCGCCCGTGATTCCCGAACGGGTTCGACTGAAAGATTTTTCTTTATGATTTCTACAAATGGGGCAAGTCTTATAGCTTCGGCAATATCTTCGTTCGTTGCTAAACCAGGGCTGACGGCAACAGAAACCTCATCAACGGGTTTATCAGTTTTTGTTTCATTATCGTTGGCAAGTCCGACCGATTTTAACATTGATCTCCAAGCCGAAACGGATTCATCGTTTTTTGTTTTTTGAAATTCTTTATTGCTATCAAGACTCATTTCTTTAACAGCCCGCCGCAATAGACTCTGGCTATTAAGTAGTTGTAATTGAGTGTTGAAATATGAAGGGTCTTGATTAGAAAGTGGTAATCGCCGGTCGCTCGTTACCAAATCAGGGTTAACTTGTTCCAAATCTACCTGAACGACGGCTTTGGCTTGATAAATATTCGGCTTTCTTGCCATATAAATAGCAGTTATAGTCGTCAATAAAACCGTTATCCCAATAACCAGCCACAGTCTTTTGCGAATTGCCCTCCAATAATCGACCAACTGTAAACCTTCCTGAGCATACGCATCACGATACGATCCATAACCGCCATTGCCGGATGGCGAATGCGGCTCAAATGGTTGTTCCAGTTCGGTTACTAACGGTTTTTGAATAATTTCACGAGATTCTTTCATTAATTGCACTTAATAATAATAATATTTTACGGAATTCTATAAAAGACATTTCCAATTCCGCCGGTCATTGCCCTTATCACACCATTGGTAAAATCTTTGACTTTATCAGTCGGAACTTCAACTATATCATTTGCCAGAAGTTCAGGATCATTGATCTTTTTACTCCTGATGGCATTCAAATCGAACTTGATTTCTTCTTTAATTTTACTGCCCGGTTCTTGTCGAACAATCCTCACCTCGGATTGTTTGGTTGCGGGTAAAATACCTCCGGCGGCGGCAATCGCCTGGGTCAGAGTTATTGTTTGTTTTAAAGGAATTGCCTGCGGTTTCACAACATTTCCGGTTACATAAATTTGATCTGCTTCAAGAACCACAACAATGTCGCCGGGACGCATCACCGGATTTTCTTTTCCTTTTAAGACATCTGCCAAAGCGTATGTAAAAAATGTAACTCCATCGGTTTCCGCAGATTCCTTTGTTTGATTAGTTTTACAACCGGAAATGCCGCCAACTCTCGCAACCTGAATTTTTGTTCCGGCTTTTTCAATATTTTGTCCGCCGGCAAAACTTAGGAGTTCGAGTAAAGTTAATCTCCGATTGGTATAGAAATTACCGGGTTTTTCGACAGCTCCGATTACCGATAAGGGTTGCGAATTCTGCTCTTTAACAAAAACAGTAACATATGGATCACGCAAATAATTTTGCTTGTAAAGATCGACGATTTCTGCCGATAATTCATTTTCTGTCTTACAAATGGCTAAAATAGAAGTATCGATGCGGGGAAGCCGAATTCTGCCGGTGTCATCCATTCTGATATTCGGTTGTGAAAGTTCCGGGTGACGATAAACCGACACCTCTAAAACGTCATGTAAGCCAATTCGGTAGCGTTCTTCGCCTTCTTTTATATTGGATTGAATTATTTCGGCTTGATTTTCAGTGGGTTTCGATTGATTTTTTTCAGAATCTGAAACATTATTTACTTTTGTCTCTTGAGCGTAAATGTTTGGTTTACTCGTGTAAATTAACGTGATTAGCAGACACAGCACAGATAATAATTTTATAGCTTTCATAATTCTTTCTCCGATTTTAATGTTTTATAGTTATCAAGCCTTTGATTCAATTATGGGAAAAACAGTTTATCACAAAATGGATTTTAATAAGTAAGTCTATCAAATCATTCGGGTTAATAAAAGCCGATGAGCTACAGAGTTGAATCCCGGCATCATCAAATTAAAATTATGCAAAATACAACGCCGATGCTTCGGCAATATCTTGAGATTAAAAAACAATATCCCGGCACATTACTTTTTTTCCGGCTGGGCGATTTTTATGAAATGTTCAATGAAGACGCAATCATCGGCTCACGCGAACTCGAAATAACATTAACGGCACGGCATAAAGATTCTCAAAATCCGATACCGATGTGCGGCGTTCCACATCACGCTGCGGCAGGATATATTTCACGACTTGTAAAAAAAGGTTATCGCGTGGCAATTTGCGAACAAACCGAAGAAGCCGGTCAAGGCAAAACGCTAGTCCGGCGTGAAGTTGTTCGTGTCATCACACCCGGCACGGCAGTTGATCCGCAACTTATCGAATCGAAAGAAACAGTTTACTTAGCATCTATATGCGGTTCAGGTGAAACCTTCGGTGTAGCGTTTCTCGAACTCTCAACCGGGGAATTTTTTGCAACTCAAATTTCGGGATCAAATGCTTGGGCAAACATCTGCGCCGATGTCGAGAGTTTTGCACCGCGAGAGATACTTTTTCCAAAACAAATCCAAAATATCATCGAAAATTCCTTTTTAAATTTCACTCATAATACGTTATCAGACGCATCAAACGTCTTTTCAATAAAGTCACAAAATAATAATAAATTTTCTGCCGCTTTAACGCCGCTGGACGACTGGTTATTTCAACTTGAAGATAGCAAAAACCTACTTATACAACAATTAAATGTTAAGGAATTGGCGGGATTTGGGTTTGCCGGTAAAAATGAAGCAATTCGCGCGGCAGGCGCGTGTCTCCGTTACGCTCAAGAAACCCAACGGGCTGCGGCTGAACATATTTCTGAAATCAACTATTTTGAAGCAGCAGATTTTATGGTTTTAGACGCTATTACGCTCAAAAACCTTGAAATTGTCGAATCACGAAGCGAAAAGAATAAACGCACCGTTCTCAGTGTAATTGACGAAACCGTAACAAATATGGGCGCACGACTGTTACGCTCATGGCTTCTGCGTCCTTCCATTAAACGAAGTGAGATTCAAACGAGACTTTCAGCGGTTGCCGAATTGACCGATTCTATTTTGCGCGACAAACTGCGATTTTTGTTAAAAGAAGTCGCCGACTTGGAAAGGCTTGTCGGACGTTTGAATCTCGGAACTGCATCGCCGCGTGATTTGATTGCCCTCAATCGTTCGCTCTCGCAGACTCCAAACATTAACTTAACCTTGACTGATGCCCAAAGTTTACTGCTTCAAGTTTTGAGCGAAAATATATTTGAATTGCCTGAAATCAGGGATTTGATCGAAAGTTCAATGTCAGACCAGCCACCGATAAACATTAGTGACGGTGGTGTGATTAGGGAAGGATTTAACGACGGACTCGATGAACTCCGAAAAATTTCACGTTCTGCCAAACAAACCATCGCATCTTTCGAGGCACAAGAAAAACAACGCACCGGCATTTCAAATTTGAAAATTAAATTTAACAGTGTTTTCGGGTATTTCATCGAAATTTCAAAAGGCAATGTTTCGCGCGTCCCAGCCGATTATGAACGCCGACAAACTTTGACCAATGCGGAACGCTATACTACATCGCAGCTTAAAGAATGGGAGCAAAAAGTTTTAGGTGCTGAAGATCAAATCAAAGAAATCGAAGTCGATCTTTTTAATCAAATACGCGCTCGTATTACCCGCGAAACACAGCATTTACAATCAACCGCACGCGCATTAGCAACGATAGATGCGCTTCAAAGTTTGGCTGAAACCGCGACTCGGCGAAATTATGTTGCGCCGATTTTACATGACGGCGATGAAATCGAAATCAAATCCGGCAGGCATCCGATTGTCGAAGCCTTTAGCACGGAAACATTTATTGCAAATGATTTAAAGATGAACAATTCAACCGATCGAATGTTGATCGTTACAGGCGCGAATATGGCTGGAAAATCGACGATTATGCGGCAGATCGCGTTGATCCAGATTCTCGCACAGATCGGTTCATTTGTTCCGGCACATTCTGCCAAACTTCCGATTTTAGACAGAATTTGGACAAGAGTCGGCGCATCCGATGATTTGGCAAGCGGTCGTTCTACTTTTATGGTCGAGATGACCGAAACTGCAACGATTTTGCATAACGCTACGCCTCGTTCACTAATTTTGCTCGATGAAATCGGGCGTGGAACATCGACTTTTGACGGACTTTCGATTGCATGGGCAGTTGCCGAATATTTGCACGACTCACCCGAACATTCTGCTAAAACCCTATTTGCCACTCATTATCACGAATTGACCGAACTCGCCGAAAAACTTCCCGGTGCAAAAAATTATCAAGTTACGGCAACTGAAAAGGATGGAGAAATAGTCTTTTTACACAAACTCGAAAAAGGAAAGGCTTCAAAATCTTATGGCATCGCCGTTGCCAAACTTGCAGGTTTACCGCCAAAAATAATTGCCCGGGCAAAAGATGTTTTGGCAAAACTCGAACAATACGAATTAGCCGTTTTTGCGGACTCGAAGCAAAACCCGGAGGCATTGGAAATCGCCGTCGGTCGCGCCGGTAAAAGCAAAATTGCTTCCCAGTTTTCACTTTTTGCTATTTCTAATGAAGATGTAATTGATGTATTGCGCGATATTGAGATCGAAAAAATGTCTGCCGAAAATGCTAAAGAATTTTTGCAAAATATGAAAAATCGCATAGTTTAACATCAAATTCATAAAACATAATTTTTTATGTTTTAAATATTGAAGTTTTCCTTGAAACGTTGGTAAACCGACGCTTTATAAATTACTTGAACATTGTTATACTTCGCCTTGTGTTTATTATATTGGAGCAAATCCTTTCTCTGCCAATCGAGAAAAAAATCGGACAATTATTTTTTATCGGACTTCCGAGTTTTGAAGTTGATGAACCCACGCGTGAACTTTTAGAAGAAATTTCGCCCGGTGGAGTTTGTCTTTTTGCGCGAAATATTCGCTCTGCCGAACAAGTTCGCCAATTACTTTCCGATGTATCAGAAATCTTGCCGGTGGAACCGCTTTTAAGTCTCGATCAGGAAGGCGGTGTGGTTGACCGACTGCGCCGAATCTCAACCCCGATGCCATCGGCAAATTCGATTTCCCAAGTTGATGATGCCGAACAACTTGCTGAAATCACTGCCGAATTTGTGCGAATTTTGGGCTTTAATATGAATTTCGCGCCTGTGGTCGATGTCCTGTATGAACATCGACGGCAATTTTCAAATGGACTTTATTCAAGGGCTTTCGGTGATTCTAAAGATGATGTCATAGAATTAGCGGGTGCATATCTCAATAGTTTACAAATGAAAAATTGTTTAGGTTGCATAAAACATTTTCCCGGACTCGGGGCGAGTGAAATTGACTCGCACGAGGAATTACCGATGGTCAATTTATCGAGAGAAGAACTGTTCGAGAATGATTTATTTCCTTATATCCAACTTTTTAAAACTTCTTTGGTTCACGCAGTTATGATTGCACACGCCGGTTTTCCGAAGTTTGACTTGCAGGAAACCGATTCCAATGGCAAACTTTTACCTTCTTCGCTGAGTTATAATTTTGTTACTAAATTGCTGCGTGAAGAATTGGGATTTACCGGCTTAGCGATTACTGATGATATGGAAATGGGTGCTATTAAGAAAAATTACGGCATCGGTGAGGCTTGTCAAATGGCAATCAAAGCCGGTGAGGATATGTTGGCAATTTGCGCTGACAGCAATGAAATTCGGACGGGATTTTATGCTGTTTTAGAAGCCGTGAAAACAGGTAAAATTTCAGAAACGAGAATTAACGATTCTTTGGAACGCATTGCACGTCTAAAAACATTTACGGAAAAGCCTTTGCCTTTTGATGCGGAACGACTTTCCCTACTTTCCAATGAAATTGCGGAACTTAATATACGATTAAATTATAGTTACGGAGGATAACAAATTTGCGCCAATTTTTTTTAGTTTTATTATTGATCTATGGTTTTATTTTTTCATTTTCCTGTCGAACCCGAACAAATGAATTTGTAACAATTGCTCTTCCCGAAAAATTTTCCACCTTGGACACATTGACAACAACGGCTTCCGACGCGGCAGCCGAACGGGTTCGTTCATTAATGTTTAATTCTCTGGTCAGAAAAAATGAAAAGTTTGAGTATGTCGGAGAATTAGCGCAAGAGATAAAACCTTCCGAAGATGGAAAGGTTATTACTTTTGTTTTGCGTGACGGTGTAAAATTTCATAATGGCAAATCTTTTACATCGGCTGATGTAAAATATACTTTTGATGAACTTTTTAAAAGTAACGGCTTCAAATCAGGCGCATTTTTTGAAACTGTCGATGATAAAAAAGTTCCTCATATTGTTTCTCTCGAAACGCCTGATGCAAAAACAGTAGTTGTTACATTAAATCGGGGTTCGCTGCAAAATCAACTTTTATCAAATTTCGTCGCTGTTCCGATAATTCCCGAAGGCACGGTTGGACAACAAAATACTTCCCCTATCGGATCGGGTCCATTTAAATTTGTCAATTTTGACCAATCTCAAAACATTATCGAACTTGCCGCAAATAATGAATACTGGGATGGAGTTCCAAAAGTTGCTAAACTCCGACTAAAAACCGTTCCTGATGCCAATTCCCTGCAAGCTGAATTGCAAAGCGGCGGCGTTGATATGGCTCCTCTCCCGAATAATCTCTCACCTGATACGTTAAATTCTTTGGGTCAAAACCCTAAATTAAAAGTTGAACAGTTTAAGGGTTCGAATATCGATTATCTGGGGTTTAATACTCAAGCCGCTCCGCTCGATAAAGTGAAACTTCGACAAGCAATAGGTTATGCTATTGACCGCGAAAAAATCATTAAAGAATTGCTTTTCGGGCAAGCCGTCATCGCTCATTCAATTTTGCCCGAAGAATCATGGGCTTATAATTCCGGCACAAAATACGGTTTTGACCAAGCCCGAGCTAAACAACTTTTACAAGAATCCGGTTATAAAAATGAACCGATAAAATTTAAGTTCGGTGCCGGACTTGCAGCCGTAACCCAATATGCCCAGGTGATTCAAAATTCGCTTAAGGAAATCGGGATAAACGTCGAAATCGAAACTTTGGAAAGCAACACTGTCCGCCAACAACTTACGCTTGGACAATTTCAAATGAATACGGGTAGATGGATCGGTGGAAATCAAGACCCGATCTTTTTAAAAGATTTGTTCGCAACCAGCGGAATTCCGGGTGAAAAAGTAAAGTGTTGTAACCGAAGCCGTTACACTAATCCCGAATTTGATAAGCTTATCGAACAGGCTGTCAATGCTCCAAATCACGAAAGTGCCAAAGAATTTTATTTTAAGGCTCAGGAAATCGTCAGTAACGACTTACCTCTGTTTCCGCTGTGGTATCCGGCAAATATCGTCGTCGCAAATAAAAGGATTAAAAATATCAAAGTCGGTGCAAGCGGTGATTGGAGTTTTATTAAAGACATTACAGCCGATGGTAATTGAAAATAAAGTAAGGATATATTAATTTTTACAGATTTTTTTACGGTTTATTGTTTGTGTTTGGTTGATATTGACCACTCGTTTTTTACTTGAAACAAATTTAACATGGTTGAATTTTTATTTAATAAAAAACCGATTAAAACTGAAAAAGAAATCCAAATATAAAAATTAAGAATGCTTGTGACTGCTATTGCGGGTAAATTTCCTATAACAGGCAAATTTAACGGGGAAAATATAACACTTAAAATTAAATTTACCGAAGTTGAAAAAATTATAAAAAATATGCCTGCCAAAAGAATTTTGAAATAGTCTGATCTTAAATGTTTAATGGTATCCAGCCCAATTGCCGGATTTATCACAGCAGTAATCGAGCGTGTATAACCGGCAACAGCACAAGCTACCGGAAAATAAAACAGTCCGCCAATTAAAAGTATTCCCATAATTAATAAAATCCAGACATTGGCTTGTAATAAAATTGTTCCGATAATACCGTATTTATTTTCCTCATCCGTGATTTTTTCACTAACTAATGTTTTATATTTTTCATTACGGCTTTGCGTCACACTTTTTCTTAGCTGTTCAAGCTCATTGTTTTTTTCATTCTCGTCCGAGATTTGTGTAACTGTGTTTTGATTTTTTAGATTGTTATCACCATCTTTCAATTGTTTATTTTGATTTAACTGCTCCGATAATTGATTAAAGACAGTTATTTGTTTTCCTGAAACCGAATCGGTTTTTAAATTAATGCCGGAAGTAGAATTTAAAGTTTCCGGCATTGAAGATTTTACGGAATTCCATCCAAACCAAATTACACCGATTCCTACAATTATTAATAATCCGAAAGAAACGAGATAGACACCAATTGAAAGAAAAAACGGGTGAATAACGTCATCCCATAATGAAAACTCATCAAACCTTGGCATAAAATCCAATGCCAGTTTTCCTTGCGCTATATTTTCGACCGTATTCGCCAAAATCCCAAATGTAAGTGTGTTGGCAAGCATAGCGCAAAAAACCGAACCGACCAATAAATATACTCCACCAATCGCCGAAGCAGACTGTCCGAGTGTAAAAAACAAATACATTATCGCACCAAGAATTAAACTTGTTTTAAATCTTAACGGATAAACTAACGCATTGAAGAAGGCATTTATGCCGAAGCCCTTTAACTGATTTGATTCACTTTTTCTCTTCTCATTAATAGTTTCAATTGTCCGGCACATAGCACCACAAAAAGGACAAATTTTCACGCTTCCATATGTGTTCGGACATTCTTTACAAAAAACATTTGCACAAGTTTCACAAACATACCTCGGTTTTACATCAGCGTGAACGGCACATATATTCTTGTTTATTTTTGTTCGGTTATTTGTAATTTTGTTGACTGGTAATTTTTGCTCAATGGTTTCCGATGGCGAGGCTTCGTCAATAATCAATTGTGAATTATTATTTATATTTACACCATTATTAGTATTATGAATTTTGTCATTTTCGATTTGATTGACGAATGTTTTGGAAACCAAAGGTGGCGCAATACCCAATTTTTTGGCATTGAAAAAGGTATCGAGATGCGGAATTTTTCCGGCTTCTATCCAGCGTAGATTACCGCGTCGAATTTTATCTTCGGCTAATAAAGAACCTTCGTCAATCCATTTTGCCAAACCCTCGATATTTGTTTCGTATAACTTCCCGTTGACCTCAACCTGCCAAGTTTCTTGTGTAATGTTCATTTTGATTTTTTGGTAAAGATGTTAGATTATTTGGTTAATACATAATAATGATCTGAAATAATTGCTGTTATTCCAATCTAATTTAAGGCTATTTAAATACGAATAATTTGTTGATCCCGGAGAGTTTTAAGAGTTATTTTGTAATTAAGTTACTGATAGAAACCGTTTCCGCCGATTTTACTTTGCGTAAATTTACATTATTGGGCATTTTTGATTTTAACCGGACGATACCGACTCCGACCTGTCCGTCAGCACAGGCTTGAAACAAAGCATCAACTACTTTTCCGTCATAACGTGTTCCGACAAAACTTTTAATGAGATTAAGTGCATCTTCCAGACTCATTCCTTTTGAATATGGTCGGTCGATAGTCATTGCATCGAAAGCGTCGGCTATTGAAACAATTTTTGCTTGCAGAGGAATTTCATCACCCTTTAAACCTTGAGGGTAGCCTGCGCCGTTGACCATCTCATGGTGCATATACATTCCGGGTAAAAACTCTTTCATCGCCGGGATTTGCGACATAATTTTATAACCCTGTTGAGGATGGGATTTCATTATCTCAAATTCTTCGGCGGTTAATGCGGCAGGTTTTTTTAATATCGAGTCGTCGATTGCAATTTTTCCGACATCGTGCAGCAATCCACTCAGCCGAAGTGTTTCAAGTTCCTCTTCACCCATTCCGAGATATTGCCCGATCGCTACTGAAACCCGTGAAACTCTCTCCGAATGTCCGCGAGTGTAACGATCTTTGCCGTCAATTGCGGCGGCAAGAGCCTTAACCGTTCCGACAAAAAGTTCACGATTCTCTTGTGCTGCTTTTGCGAGTTTCGCAATTTGCTCTTCTAATTTGCCGCTCATTAAATTAAAAGTTTCGCCAAGTGTTCCTATTTCCGTAATGTTTTTTGTTTCGACGCGGACTTTAAGATCGCCGGATGCAATTTTTTCAGCGGCTGAAACGAGATTTAATAGTGGAGAAGTCATTTGTCTTGCCAACAGACTTCCTACAATCAAGGCAACAAATGCAAATAATAAACTTATCAACCAAGTTTGACGGCGCATCTCAGCAACCGAGGCTAACGCCTTATTCTCATCCTGCATCGCAATAACACCAAAGTTCAGCTCATTACTGAAATTAGCTGTCGAATATGCTCCAATCATTTCGTGCTTTTCACCCTCAAATTCTGCCGTGAAAGGAACAAGTGCCGACTGAATCTGTCTGCTGGTTTCAAGCCATTCCTGAACAATTTTGAGGTTTGTTAAAGGTTTTTGATTTGCCGTAACTTGTGTATCGGGATGAAAAATTGCCCGCCCTTTTTCGTCAACCACAAAAATTATGGGTAAGCCGGCTTTCCATAATTCGGCTTCGCTAACAGGCTTTGTTTCACCCATCAAATGTGAAAGTTCGCGCAATGAAATAAAGGCAACTACTCCAGCCGCAATAGTGTTATTAACAATCACCGGAGATGCAACTGCCAATACTATTTCATTACTTGCAGTTAATTTTTGAGGTTGACCGAAAGCCAACTTTTTATCGTTTAAATTCGCCAGTGTGAGCGAGGATATGTTTTCAATTTCATCCTTATTTATAATTTCACTGCGAAATACGGATAAAGATTCCCCTTTTATCGGTTTCACATAAAGCGCAAGTAAATTGGGATTTTCTTTAAGAGTTGCACCAAGTTTTGCTTCTGTTTTTGCTGCGGAAAGAATTGATAAATCATTAGAAAGTTCGAGTGCTTTTGCAAAACTGCCGACTAAATCTCCATAACGCTGCCCAAACATCTCAATTTGGCGTGCTTTTTCCTGCACGAGTTGAGTTTGATACCGATTTTCTACTGCCCTAAGTTCCCGACCGCTTTTTTCCGACAAAAACCAACCCGTCAAAACAAGCGGAACCAATCCTACAAGTAACAAGGTTAAAATAATAAAATAGACTAATTTAATTTTTTTCGGTTTTAGAGGCATTCGTATTATTAAATAGCGAAGAGCTTTACAATTTAGATTTTAGAATAAATCCAGTTGATTGGTCAACAAGTTTTATCAATAAGCAAGGATATTTTACAACATTCCGGATGGTGATTTTTGTGAATTGATTAAAATTTAGCACATTATTTTATCACTCCGGTGGTTTTGAGATGTGTCATTCGGAATTTCTGAATGACACAACATCACTATTGATTGCGCCACGCGAAAGCGCAAGTTTTTTTCCATCTTTAGAAAAAGCAAAATTGAAAATAACATCAAATGTGAAATTAGTTAATTGTAACGGCTCACCGCCTTCCACAGATTGCTCCCATATATTTGATACAGATTTGCTTTCACGGATAAAATCAATAGCGCGACCATCTGCCGACCATTGAATCGAGCGTTTACCGAAACGATCCTGAATTTTGAAATCCAAATCAAAAATTTTGACCGGATTCCCACCGCCGATCGGAATTATTACAATTTGAGTCTTTGTGCCCTCCCAACGGGCAATGGCGATTGATTTATTATCAGGGGAAACAGCGGCTGTAATTGCCAAAAATTTTGTCAAGTGCTGAGGTGAACCGCCTTCCATTGTTATATTTCGCAATGTCGCCATAACTTCATCTTCGCCCCAACGAATATAATTGATTGATCTACCATCAGGCGCAAATTCTGCCCATAAATCCCAGCCGGAAGTTAATTGCTGCTCGGTCCCTTGAATTTTGTCAAACAAAAATAGTCCTTGGGACAATTTATTATTTTTGATAAAACATTTTTGATAAACGAGTAATCGTCCGTCGGGCGAAACCGAACCATAACCGCCGCCTGTCGAAAGCTGCTTTAAATTGCTTCCGTCTTCATTGATTTGTAAAATTGCCTGCTTACCGCCCGGGATAGATTCGTAGTAAATTCTGTCATCGAGCATCCAACCCAAACCGTTGACTCCGTCATATTTTTCAAACCCGTCCGTTAGTTGATTTAATTTACTTTCATCGTTTGTAGGCATCATCCAAAGATGCGCGGTTTGCTCGGTTCTTACGGCGATTAGATTTTTTCCGTCAGCAGATGCGCTGATACTTTCATAATTGTTAAAATCTTTATTCACGCGCCGACGAAAACCTCCATCGTAAGATACCTGATAAAGCTGATTTAATATTGTTTCCGTGTCATCTTCCGCTACTATCAGCAAATTTTGACCGTCAGGCAGCCAGACAATTTGCGAAAGAGCGTTCAGATCAATTGGCAGTATGGTTCTAACTACATCCGGTCGTTCAACTTTGACTTCAATAGCATTCATCCCTTTTGAATTTTGGAATGGTGAAATTATAGTTGCGCCGTCATTCGACCAAACAGGTGTCCCGTAAAGTAAATCCGGTCGTTTATATGATAATAATTCTTGTTCGTTTGTGCCGTCTGCATCAGCAATCATTAGGAAAGAAGTATCATTTGGCGGTGGCGAGAGCCGTATAAAAGTAATTTTTTTTCCGCTTGGTGCGAAACCTACACCACAAACACCGAGATTTGCAAGATAAATGTTTTCCAAAACCTTTTTGGATTGTCCACCAAGCGTTGAAATTTGAAAAAGTGTGCCGCGAAAATCGGTTTCACCGATGATGTAATAAATTAGGTTGCCGTCAGGTGAAAAGTTGACTGCTCGAATATTGCCGGAAGTTTGTGCAATGATTTCAATCTCACTTTCACCGGAGATTTGCTTTAGCCATAAACTCCCGTGCTCACCGTTTTGTTGAACATGTGCGACAAATTTACCATCGGGTGAAATAGCGGCTAATTTGGTCTTGCCGGTTGCAGTCAATCTCACGATGTTTAAATTTGAAAAATTAGAAAGGTTACTATTTCGTTGAGATAGTAAATATAAAAAGTAACCGGCTAATAAAGCGATGCAGATACCACCAGCCAACACATAAAAATAAATGTTAATTTCTTTTTTTATCGGGATTAGTAAATTCAAATTTGAACTTATAGATTGGGAAATTTCTTCCGCCTTATTTAGCACATTCGCCAATTCAAATGATTCCTCATAAACTTTGGTTTCATCTTCCAAATCTGCTAACCCAACAATAACCGACTTTTGGGATTCTTTTTGTTTAACAAAGCGTTGATATTCTGAAGTTAAATTTCTCTCTTTTTTTAGTTCAAAACTGTTTTCAGTGTCACGAATATTTGATGATTCTGCCAATTTGATATGGTGAACCTCCGCGACAAAACGAAAGCCGTGTTTTTTTACCGTTTCGATAAACTTTTGTTCGCCTGATTTTTCTCCTAATGCACGGCGAATAGCGTGAATACATTTGTTGAGATTATTTTCTTCGACAAACGAATCAGCCCAAACCTGATTCATCAGTTCATTTTTATTTACAAGATGTCCGGCGTTTCTCACCAAAATACATAAAGTTTCAAACGCCTTTTCGGAAAGGTGAAGATGTTCGGAGGTGTCAATACGAATTAATAAGTGCTCCGCCACATCAAGCCGAAACTCGCTGAACTCGTATAACTCTTTCTCTTTTAAGGACATTCGGATGTTAAGAGAAACGGAATATAAACCGAATAAAAATAGAATATAAACCGAAAGATTTTTCAGCCGTCCTTCAAGTAACTTGGTTGACGTAACACATAAGACGGCACACTCAACGCTTTAACTTTTTTAATGCAGTGTGCATTCTAACACCAATTTTTAACGGAAACAAGAGTTTTTTCCATTAAAATTTAATTTTGGAACAGTCTTTATTAACTGTGCCGATGGAGACTCTTATATATCGATTTGTAAAAAAAACAAAGTGCGAAAAAATGTTCTACGGATCGGCTTAAATTTTACCAAATCAATCTTCTGACGGCTGTCGCTTAAAACGGATACGGCGATAGATAAACCGCTTAACTATAGTATTCACTCAAACAAATGGAGCTTAGAAATAAAATGAAAAAGATAATCTTTTGTCGTTTAGCAATTTTCAGTTTTTGTATCGCGTTTTTGACACTTGTGTCGATTATGCAAACATTTGGACAAAATAATCCCGTCACCACCACTCTACCCATGCGAGTTATTGCTAATCAGTCGGTTGTGCCGACCAGCGGAACAATGTTGGTTAGAACTGCGAGTGGAATATTCTTGACGTATAATACCGCCGGACTTACGCCGGGAACCGTGGCAACATCGTGGATCGCCGTTTTCAACACGCCCGCCGGGTGTGCTACCAACCCTTGCGGAATGCCGGATTTCTCTAATCCCAATGCACATAGCGCACTAATCAATACCGGCGGTAAAGTAGTCGGAGCTGACGGCACAGCCAGTTTCGGTGGATTTCGCGCAGTCGGCGACACTTTCGGTATCTTTGGAGGAACTTTTGCCGGAGGATTGATTTTTCCGATGACCGCTGAAATTCATATGGTCGTCCGCACTCACGGAACCGCCTCGACTGACCCGGCGGTGTTGGCACAACAACTCACTATGTTAAATGGCGGCTGTCCGCCAAATACCTGCGCGAATCTCCACATATCAATCCACCAGCAATAGTCAGGTTTTTACTGATGTTATGTCATCAATGTTGACAAAGACGAGCGCGACTAATCGATTCGCCCTCGTCTTTGTCAAATCATTAATCAAACAGAGGAAAATTTGAAAATGAAATTCATTTTTACTACGACTTTTATTTTGGCGGCTTTTACCTTCGCCGCAATACAAAATATCAACGGACAAACCAATCCGAACGGCGACAAAGCCAAACTCGAAGCGGAAATCGGCAAAGTTCTGCGCGATTATTACGATGCGTTCAGCCGTCGTGATGCCGTCGCAACATCTTATATTTATACCGACGACGGATTTGCTTATGAGGGCGGCTATTCAACCAACGCACAAATCAAAGCGGAAGTCCGCGCTTATCTTCAATCAGCGGCAGCAATTAAATCGAAAGATTTATATGCGATCGAGGATTTGAAAGTCTTATCGGTCAGCCCTGACACCGCCGCCGCAAATTATACTTTGATTTCGAAAAACGAACAAAATGGTAAAACTACGATTCGACGCGACCGTTCGACCAATGTTTTAGTGCGGCGCGAGGGACGTTGGCTGATTTTTGCAGACCATACCTCGCGCCTGCCCGATTTGGTAGAGCCGACTACGAACGGATTGCCCGTCGGGTGGACACGAAAAGGACCCGCTAACGGCAGCGGTTATTCGATATTGTTGGACACAAATATCAAACACGGCGGTCAGGCAAGCGCGGCGATTAAATTTGCCTGCGGCAACGATAACGGGTTCGGCTCGCTCGGACAGTTAATCGCTGCCGACAATTACCACGGCAAGCGTGTTCGTCTGAGCGGCTGGCTGAAAACCGAAAATGCCGATTCAGCGGCTTTGTGGATGCGTCTGGACGGCGACCGGCGATTGCTCGGCTTTGACAATATGGATGATCGCCCGGTCAGAGGCACGACCGACTGGAAACAGTTTGAATTGGTTCTGGATATTCCGGCGGAAACCGTCAATATTGTTTTCGGCACACTCATTTCCGGCAAAGGACAAGTCTGGGCGGACGATTTGAAATTGGAAATCGTCGGCAGCAGCGTTGCGTCAACCAATCAGCTTTCTCCCGAACAAATGCGGCTCGACGACCCGAACCGCAATCCGAAAAAATCGGACATCAAACAACCCGTCAATCTCGGCTTTGAAAACGGAACGATTCCATAACTTTATTCTTCCTTGAGTTCAATGTAATTACTTTACGGTTTTAGCTTCGGCTTTGTCGGGCGGGTGTGAATGGTCAAAGGCTTCATCTTCGACCTCGCCGCCTTTGCTGATGGGAATGTCGGCGGGACTCGAGTATTTGACTCCGCGTTCTTCGGTGGCTTCGTCAGCGGGAATTAAAATGCGTTGGAGCGAAGGCGGCGGTGTATAGCCGGGATAATCAACCCGCGAATGATAAATCGCTATCAACGATTTAATCATTGATTCGCGGATTTGCGTCAGTTCACGCAAGGTCAAATCGCATTCGTCCAACTGGTCGTCCGACAAAATCGCGTCAATGATTTTCGTGACGATAAAGCGAATGTTTTCGGGCGTTGGTTCTGAAAGTGAACGAGCCGCCGCTTCGCAGCTATCGGCAATCATCATAATCGCGGCTTCTTTGAACTGCGGTTTCGGTCCCGGATAGCGAAAATCATTCTCGGAAATTTCTTTTTCGTCTCGCGCTTCGGCTTGTGCTTTTTTTAGAAAATAGTGGAGTGTGCGCGTGCCGTGATGCTGCGGAATAAAATCAACGATGCGGGCGGGCAAACCCATCTCTTTCGCCAGTTTTGTGCCGTATGTAACGTGGCTGATGATGATTTTCGCGCTTTGCGACGGTTTTAATTTATCGTGTGGATTTTTATTCAGTTGATTTTCGACAAAATGTTCGGGCGCGGCGGTTTTTCCGATGTCGTGATAAAGTGCGCCGATACGCGCCAATAATCCGTTTGCGCCGACGACGCGGCAGGCTTCTTCCGCCAATTGTCCGACGGCGTGGGAATGTTGATTGGTGCCGGGCGCACGAAGCGCGAGCTGCCCAAGCACGGGCAAATCGGCATTTGAAAGTTCGAGCAGTTTGACATCGGTTAAAATGCCGAAAAATGTCTCACAAAGCGGAAGAAAAACCGCCGTAACCGCCGCCGTAACGATCCCGCTTCCTAAACCGCAGGCAATCGCCAATAAAACAGTGTTCAAAATAAACGGTTGTTGTGTATAACCGATCAAAGCGACTGCCACCGCCGCGCTTGCCAAACCGACCAAAACGCCGGCAATTGTTACCGATTGACGGCTGCGATAGCGTCCTATTCCATAAACCGCCACGGCTGAGACAATCGCTGCATAGAGCGCGAACTCTAAGCCTTTCGGCGCAAGCATTCCGGCTATCAGGGCAAGAAATAATCCGGTAAAAAGAGCTGTTCGTCTATCGGCGAGAAGCGTCATCAACAGGCTGCCAAAAGCAAATGGTATGGCAAAAGACCAAAGCGAACCATCGTTGAGCGGTGCTTTTACATTTTGCAGGGCGGTAAATTCGGCAATCCGAAAAAAGACCGACATTAAAGCCGTTTCCGCCAAAACGATAAAACCGAAAAGTGCAAAGGTTTTTTCTTCGCTCAAAACTATGCGCGAAACGATTCCGCGATGTTGGATGAATTTCCACGCTACCCAAAAAAGAGCGGAGATTAATGCCAATAATCCGAAAAAACGATTCAACTGCCGTGTTGAAGTGCTGTAATCACGAATGGCGGCAATTTGCGACAGCGTATTCGGCGTAATCATATCTCCTTCGCCGACAATTTTCTGTGAGCGTTTAAGAGAAATTGTCAACGGCTGAATGCTTCTAATAATTGCTTCGCGGGCATTATTGGTCGCAACTCCGTCATAAACGACGCTCGGTTGTATCAACGGTGCGAGTGCGGAATTAAAGGCTTCGACTTCTTTTTCAGAAAGACTGCGAATTTGTTTTAAGCCGTCATTTAAGTTATTTCGTGCCGTAGAAAGTGCTGTCATACTGCTTTCAGGAAATTTCACGACAGATTGCTGGTTCGGTTTTAAACGGTCAATAAGGGTAATTTCCTCTTGAAAATACTGTTTATCCTGATCGCCGTAGATCGTCCCCTGGGCATTTTCACGCAAAACTCTCGATATTGAATCGAGTTCGTTGGTGCTAAACCGTCTCGC
>JANMAA010000181.1:0-42254 GCA_031359215.1 Acidobacteriota bacterium
TCGCGGGTTATTTTTTGTTTTCGTTTTGTTTTTATATTTTTTTTTTTTTTTTGCCAGGGTTGGTTTCTGCCCGTTTTTTGGTCGAACTGATTGACCAACAAGCGGACACCACGAGGCATAAAAGCAATAATATAAAAAGTAATGAATTTCTGTTTTTCATAAAGTTCCGACTTCAAATAATTTTTAATAACGTAATAATGGAGAAAAAACCCAACCTTGCAAACCATCATCGGTTTCAACATAAGCCCAATTTCCCGTAACTCCGCGCCAGCTCGAATAGTTGTCCGATTGCCTGATGACATATAACCGTTGACCTTTATAAAGTCCGTCAACCTTTGCCCCTGACAGGCTCGGTGAACTCCGCAAAACCACATTATTTGTCCGGCAATAAGCATAGCCGTTAGTTGGCGGTGCAACGGATGGTTTCGGAGTCGAAGCGACGATCGGCATAGCATTGTTTTGAGTTGGCGTTGACATTAGCGTTAGCGGTGTCGGTGTCGGCGAAGGTTTCGGCTTGGTTGAAATTGTCATCGCTTTTGCCATTTCACCGTTGTCAGTTTTTTCCGCATTTTGAACCTGAAAAGCCCAAAATTTATGTTTGCCTTCATCAAAAAAACCGTCAAACAGAGCAAAGGCATATTTCCCTTGGGCAAGACCTTCGGGAACGCGCAGACGTTTCATTTCGGGCTTTCCTTCGACCAGCGAAACCTGATAATTTATCTGCTTCAAAGTTCCGTCATCTGCAATTGTATCGAGTTGTATCAATTTCAAATCGTTAAGCGGTATATCTTTACCGTCCGAATACAAAATCAGATTCGGTTTTTTTTCCGATAATGGAAGCGAATCCGTTTTTATCAAGTCCTCTTTAGCGTGTAAAGCATTTGTAAATTCTTTTTTGTCAATCTCCGTAACGGTCTTCTTATCTCCGCTTTGAACGAAAATTCCCAAATGATCGGGTAAAACTTCGGCATTTTCAGCTTGTTTTTTAATGAAATAGATTGCCCCGGCAATACCTCCGGCGAATAAAAAAAGTATCAGTATCAAACTCATCCAAATTAGCTTGCTGCTGCTTTTCTTAGCTGTTTGTTCAGTCAACGGCGAAATTACCGGATTAAAATTCTTTTGTGGAATATATGCTGTTTCAACTGATGGCGTAGTGTCGTAATTTGTCTTCGGCAAATTTTGATATTGTTGAGTGGGCGGCGGAATGTTTACCACCGGGTTCGGAGAAATAGTTAAGCCGCAGTTGATACAAAAGACATTTTGATCGTCATTTACCGTATTACATTTCGGGCAATTCATAATTTCTAAAATTCCGCTTTTACTTATTTTCCGATATTGGGTATCCAAAATTTCTGACCACCGACTGTTTCCTCTTTCAAACCCAAAGATTTTAATTCGGTTTCCTTGCTGACTCCCAGATAAGTAAAATGCGGCAAATCACTTTTAACGGTTTGAAACCAACCGTGGGCTGCAAGAATTTCACGCACTTTTTTGTTTGAAAATTGCTCCACATCCAGTGCCAGCATAAAAATGTGTTGTGAAGCACCCGGCGCAGCCACCGAATAAAGAATCGATTTCGATAAATCTTTGCTGAAATAATATCCCTTTCCTTCCCATTCCAAAACCTTGGCAACTTGTTGGTGAATAGACAGATTTTTAGCATTTTCGGCTTCTTGCATCGAGATTTTACCTTTTCCTACCCAATAGTTTAATGCGGGGAAAAACCGCGAATTCCAAAGTCTTTCAGTTTCTTTAAATGAGCGGGAAGCTGCTATCGAACCGCCGCGCGGTGTAATTATGAGTTTCTGACGCTTTGCATCTTCCACTGCTTCAAGCAACGCGTCCATTGCTTTTTCCTGCAAAGTAATAGTTGTTCCGCCAACAGTCGCTGTTTTCGGGTTTGCTCCGCTTTGAAATGCCGCAACCTGAATTTCATCATCAAAAACACACTTTACAGGAAGTTTTCCACCGTTATTGGAAACAAAAATTGCACCGTATTCTTTAAAAACCCGATTTGCAACCGGATCGGTTTCGATCGGACATATCTGATTTAATTTTCTCCCGTAAATTTTTGCAAGTTTGTTTTCAACGACATCTATAAAGTTCGGAATTTCATTCGACGAAGATAATTTTGTCTGTCCGGTTAAAACAAACAAAATCCCGAAATGCAAAATAATTCCACCAACAAAAATCGATCTTTTATAAATATTCATTTTTCTTTAAAAGTTTACAGTAAAATCCTTACTTGTTTTTGAGTTTAAATTTGGCATTCAAGATCAATATTTGAAGATTATTTGCCAACGACGCGTTTAGTTTCTTCAGTTTATCCAGTGCGTTTTGCGCCGCTTTGACATTTCCGCGCTGAAGTTCCGCCTCACCTAGATTGTAGTAACCGCCCGCATATTTATTATCGATTTCGACGGTCTTTTGAAATTGTTTGGCGGCATTTTCAATGTCATTTAATCTTCTGTATGCAATTCCGAGTTCGTTGTTCGCGTCAACCCAATTGCCGCGTAATTCGGTAGCTCGTTTAAGAACTTTTACCGATTCCTGATATTCACCTAAATCCGTTAAAGTTATTCCCAGATTCAGATAAGGCGGTGCAAAATCAGGTTTTAGGGAAACTGCTTTTTGCAATGCGTCCCTGCCGAGTTTAAGTTTAGCGACGGCATCAGTTTGGCGTTTTGCTTTCAAATCGACCTGCGCCGAGTTGTAATATGCCCAACCTAAATTTGTATAATCAAGCACGTTCGGGCTGAGAGCAATTGCCGAATCCAATGCGGTTATTGCATTATTCCACTTACTTTGTGCGCCTAACACAAACCCGTAACTGCTGAAAAGTTCCGCATCATTTTTGATAAACTGAACGGCGATTCGATAAACGCCTTCGGCTTCACCATATTTTCCCAGTTTTCGATACGCGTCGCCCAAGTTTGCGTAATTTTCCCAATTATCGTTTTTCAGCCGTTTTACTTCTTCATAAGCAGTAACTGCCTGTTGGTATTTTTCGAGATTATAATTGATAACACCTATTTGAAACCACGCTTCGACGTATTTGGGATTTAGCTTGACCGCTTTTTGATATTCTTCGAGAGCATCTTCCGGGCGGCTTAATTTCGAGTAATTTTCACCGAGATAGAAATGCACTTCGGCAATATTTTCGGATAGTTTCGAGGCATCAGGCGAATTTTCAAAGAATTTTACCGCTTGCTTTAATGCACTGTCGGATTCTTTATAACGTGTTTGCTCATAGCGAATCAACCCGAGAAAATACTGTGTTTCCGCATCGTTCGGATTTGTTGCGAGTGCTTTGGTTAGATAATTATCGGCTTTGTCTGTTTCCCTCTGTTTATAATAGAGAATTCCGAGAGGAGCAAAAACTTCCGTCAGGTCTTTATCTATTTGCAGTGCTTTTTCGTAATTTTTTATGGCGTTTGCCCTCGCTTCCTTGTCGTCGCCCGTTACATCGTAAAATTCACCCAAACCCGCAAATGCAGCGGAATTATCGTTATTAAATTGAATCGCTTCTTGAAATAAATCCTTCGCTTCATCCGTCTTGTCGGCTTCAAACAATTTTGTCGCTTTACTTGTCAGCGCGTCGCTTAAACCGAGTTTGGCATTTTGATTCTTTTCATCAAGCCGGAGTGCATTGCGATATGCGTCGATCGATTCGTCAAACTCATCGCGGTTATAACGGTATTGTCCGAGTCCGGTCAAAATAATCGAGGCTTCCATCGTTGGAATTCTGGTTAAGTCGGTCGGAACATTTTCGGGTGCCACCGGTTTAACTTTCGCGCGCCTCGTCGTTACTTTTGCCAAAGTATTATATTGTTTGGTGATTTTTTTGACAGTTGCGACTACTTGCGTTCTTTCCCGCTTGACTATCTTGGCAGGTCCGCGCGAAACAAATCTTTTCGGGGCGGTCTTGCGGCTCAGAAAAACGCTCGAACCGAGTGAAAGTTCGTCGGATGGCGGAATATCCTGCGCTATAACCGGCAAATTATTTGTAAAAATTGTCCAGATAATAATGAAGACGACCAATGATTTCAGCAATTGTTTATTAAAATTCATTCTAAACTCCCGAAAATTTTGTTTTATTTTACTATGCTTTTGTTTCAAGACAAGTCGCATTTTACGATGCTTTATTGACTACAAGACGTTTACCATGAAGTTTTTTGCAAGTATTTAGTTTTTCAGATTTGTGTCTATTCTTGCTATCTTTGATTTTGTCAGATAAATTTAATATCTACCGACATTTTTAGTTTCAAACCGGAAACGCCCGGAATCCGAAACTTAAACTTGAAATCTAATAAAAAAGGAGATTTTGCCAAAAATGAAAGCATTTACTACAGCAAATTTACGCAACTTGGCTGTCATTGGACACGGCGACGCGGGTAAAACCCAACTAATCGCATCGATGCTTCACGTTGCCGGAGCAACGAATCGTTGGGGAAAGGTCGTCGATGGAACGACCGTTACCGATTATGACGAAGATTCGATTGAGAGAAAAGTTTCCCTCAACAACAATTTTGCCCACCTTGAATATAAAGAGACAAAAATAAATTTGATTGACACACCCGGTTATGCGGCGTTTGTTTCACACGCACGACCGGCTTTGCGCGTGTCGGATTGCGCCTTGGTCATAGTTGACGGCGTGAACGGAATCGAAGTTCAGACCGAAAAAACATGGAATTATGCCAACGAATTTATATTGCCGCGCTTTATGGTGATAAATAAATTGGACAAAGAACGCGCCGATTTCGGACACGCGCTCGATACTGCCGCCGAAAGTTTTGCGCGTTCGATAGTTCCGTTCACTTTGCCAATCGGACAAGAAGGCGACTTTAAAGGTGTGGTTGATGTTGTCCATATGAAGGCGTATTCCTTTGATGAAAACGGAAAAGCAAAAGAAATTTCGATACCCGAAACCGGACGCGGTTTAATTGATACAACCCGTGAAAGAATCGTTGAATTAGTTGCCGAATCTGATGACGAGTTGCTTGAAAAGTATTTTGAGAACGGCACACTCGATGAAGAAGACATCATCCCGAATCTTTCCAAAGCCATCGCTAAAAGCAAACTTTGTCCGGCTTATGCCGTTTCAAGTGAAACTTTGGTCGGACTTTCGGTTTTACTCGACCATATTGTCGAATTTGCGCCAAATCCCGCTGCTCACGAATCCGAATCTGGATTTAAAGATACTGACGAAACAGAGCGCGTTTTGCGTAATTATTCCAACGATGAACCGTTTTCCGCCTTTGTTTTTCGCACGATTGCCGATCCGTTCGCAGGCAGGATCAATGTAATGAAAGTAGTATCCGGCAAAATTGCGAGCGATGCAACTGTTTATAATTCGCGCCGCGACACGATGGAAAGATTAGGCGCATTACACGTTTTGCAGGGAAAAACATTAGATAAAGTTTCCGAGGCAACGACGGGCGACATCATTGCCGTTGTAAAATTAAAAGATACTCAAACCGGCGACACGCTTTGCGATAAAGCCAATGTAATTGTTTACCCGAATGTAAAATACCCGGAAGCGGCAATTTCATTTGCAATCGAGCCGAAATCTCGCGCCGACGAAGATAAAATTTCCACCGCACTGCACAAAATCCTCGAAGAAGATCCGAGCCTTCATTTTGACCGTGATTCACAAACAAAAGAATTTATTTTAAGCGGTTCGGGACAGCTTCATATTGAAACGGTCGTGGATAAACTGAAAAATAAATACGGTGTCGAAGTCGCGCTTCATCCGCCGAAAGTTCCATACAAAGAAACAATTACGTCGCAAGTGGAAGTTCAGGGAAGACACAAAAAACAATCCGGCGGACGCGGACAATTCGGCGATTGCAAATGTATCTTTGAACCGCTGGAAAGAAGCGGCGGATTTGAATTCGTTGACAAAATCTTCGGCGGCGCAATTCCGGCAAACTTTCGTCCGGCAATTGAAAAAGGAATCGTTGAAGCGGCACAAAACGGCGCAGTTGCCGGTTATCCGTTAGTTGATTTCAAAGTTACGCTAATTGACGGCAGTTACCATAATGTTGATTCCGACGAACACAGTTTCCGTGCGGCAGGCAGAAAAGCGTTTCGCAACGCAATGGAAAAAGCTCGACCGACTTTGCTCGAACCAATAATGGATGTTGAAGTTTTCTGTCCACAAGAAGTTTCGGGCGACATTATGGGCGATCTGAATTCACGGCGCGGACGCGTTCAAGGAATGGAAACACGCGGCAAACAGCAGGCAATAAAAGCGCAAGTTCCGCTTTCCGAAATGCTCGATTATCAAGGACGATTAAATTCGATGACGCAAGCACGCGGTTCGTATCATATGCAGTTTTCGCATTATGATCCGTTACCGCAAAACTTGGTTGGAAAGGTTGTCGAACAAGCTACTGCCGATGGCAGAATAAGAGCGCACGACGACGACGAATAAAATTATCAGAACAAAGAGCGATAGCGACTTGGCAAATCAATTAACTTAATGCCAAGTTGCTAACTTCGCTTGTTTCCCACTTTTCGATTTACTGATTCAATTATGAAAAATCGAACTTCTCAGCGTCTGACCACACATTTTGTTGTTGCTGTTCTTTCTGCTGTTCTGACATTCATTCTATTTTTCGCACTTCCGCAAATTTATCGGTTTTTATCAAAAGATTTAGCCGAAGCTACACGCGGCGACGATGAAATTTTTCGACTAAGTTTGAGTTTAGGCTATAGTGCGCTTCTTCTTTTACTTTTTACATTGCTTCTCAGCGTTTGGAATTTGCTGAAAAACAAAAAAATGCTGCCGATTCAATACGATCTGCGCCGCGATGTCGGAATTTGGGCAGGAATTGTCGGAATTTCGCATAGCGTTGTCGGACTTTTTGTTCATTTCCGCGACAAACCGAACAGTTATTTATACTATTTTATTTTCCCGCCCGAAATTTCTTCAAGTTTTCCGCTTCGTTACGATTTATTTGGCTTGGCAAATTACACAGGGCTGTTCGCCTTTTTGCTCGTTGCCTTGTTATTGGCTATTTCCAACGATTTTTCGCTCAAAAAACTCGGCAATAAAAGGTGGAAAAACTTGCAACGCCTTAATTATTTGTTTTTCGGCTTCGTTTTCCTACATTCCGTCATCTACGCCTTGATAGAAAAACGTCCGTTGCCATTATTTGCTTTGGCACTTTTGCTTTTCGGCTTGACAATTTCTCTACAAATATTCGGTTTCTCAAAATATCGAAGTTCGCGCGATAAAAAGATTGCCTAAAAAGCTGATTTCAATTACACTCTTCCTAATCTTTACAAGATTGTTTTACCATTAAGCTCTGAAAGTTTCGAGGAATCTCTATATGTCTTGGACTTCTTTCTTTAAAAATCCGAAAACCGCATTAGTCGGTTCAGGTTTGGCAATTTTTGGCGGTGCAACTGCATCTGTTTTAACATCAACCGATCCTGTTTCCAATACTTTAATAATTGCCGCCGCGCTAAATGCGCTTGGAGGTTTGGGCGGAAACTTTTTTTCTTCGGCTTGCGAAAAACAATTTCTCAATAAATCGAGTCGGGATGAAATTCTGCAAAACGGAGACTTAACCCGCGCTGTTGGACGTGCGATTTTTCTATTGATTTTGAAGGAATCGAAAAAAGAATCTTACGGCGATGATTGTGAACGCTTGAAAACAATTGGTAATTCAGATGAATCACTTTGGGAAGATATTGTTTTAGGAGTTGAAGACAAAGAAAATCCGCGATTTGTCTTAACCAAAGAAGATTTACAACAACTTTCGGGCGACTTTATTACGCAATATGTCGCTTCGGAAACGGGAAAAATTGATGAAATCGAATCATTAACGCCGCAGGAATGGCGAATTATTGTTGAAAAACTTGGCGAAAAACACGGATTGATAATTCAATTCGATACGGCTTGGAATGTTGCTAATGCTTTACACAAAGGTTTTGCAAAATCACTTCGTAAAACCATAATTACTGATTTTGCCGAAGACGGAAAAGCCTTTGCGAGTCTGCAACTTCGGATTTTGGGCGAAATTCTTTTTTACGTTAAGGAAAATTACAAAGCAAATCAAGAAATTCTTGTAAAAGCAAAACTTTTGGATGAAAGAACTGATCAAATTATTTCGCTTTTAGAAATTCCGAAATTCAATGCAGATGAAACATTTTGGAAAAAAGCGTTTGATTTGCAGACCGACATTCTCGACAATACGAAAGAATTATTAACGCGCACGGGAAAACTTGAAGAATTGCTTTATCAAATTCTTGAAAAAATCTCTCAACCGACACAACCACCGAAAGAAGATTTCAAAGGCTTTCACAAATCGTTTCCATTTCCGCCGAAATACTTTACGGGACGCGACGGAGTTTTAGAACAGTTGGAAGCAACCTTTGAAAACGAAAATCAAGCGTCATTTTATGGGACGCACGGGCTTGGGAAGACGCGGACGGCAATTGAGTTTGCTTTGCGACATCAAGCGGAGTTTGAATTTGTGCTTTTTATTTCGGCGACGAAGGGGAATTTTGTGAATAATGCGGCGGTTGTCGGTGGTGAGATTTCTACCGAGATCGAAACTGCGCCAACTCTCGAAGCTAAATTTAATTTATTGATCGAATATCTAAACAATCGGGCGAATTGGTTGATTATTGTTGATAATGTCGAAGATATTTTGGAAGTCAGAGACAAAATTCCTGAACATTTTCACGGGAAAGTTATTTACACATCGAATCTGCGCGAGATTAGTAATGTTGCACCATTGATTTTAATTGAAGCGATGACGGAAGATGAAGCTAAACTGACGCTTTTGCGGCGGAAATTTGAAGATAATGATAAACAACTTGCCGATGTTTCCGTTGAAGAACAAACAGCGTTGACACAAATCGTTGAAAAAATCGGGACATTGCCGATTGGTTTGAATTTGGCAGGCGCATTTGCTCATAAATATCAGATAAATTTTCAAGAATATCTGACAGATTATGAAGCGTTTGAAGATGCAACCTTCCAACATTTCGATCTTGCCGATTATTATGAAGCCGAATATCTGAAAGGCTTGACCGACAAAGAGAAAGACGAATACAAAGGCATCGCGGGCGTGTTCTTGCTTGCTTACAAACGCATTACCACGCCGAAAGATTCGAGCGAACAGGAAAAACTCATCACCGCAACCATCAAAGCCATAATGAATTTGAGCGTTTTTCTCGCGCCTGAAAGAGTTCCCGAAGAAATTTGGAAAGTAGGTCTAAAACAAATTGACGAAACTCTTGCCGATGCTTTGGGAAATCCAATGTTTTGGCTTGAAGTCGGCAAACGCTTGACACAATCGGCGTTTTTTATCAGAAACGAAAACGAAAAAACTTCCACAACACACCGTTTAATTCTAACAATCTTGCAAAAACAGCTAAAAAAAGAAGAAAAACAAAAATTTGCCGAGATTGCCGTTAATGCAATTAATGATTTATGGGTTTCGAGTGAGTTTGAACATTGGAAAACCTGCAATCGTCTCTTAAGACACGCCGAAATAGCTTTGAATTGTGTAGAAAATTTAGAAATTGAAATAATTAATGTCGCTCGACTTTGTAACGAAATTGCAATTTATCTTAGTTATTTAGCCGATTACGAAAAAGCCATTAATTTTCATCAAAAAGCCTTGCTAATTGATGAGAAAACTATTGGTAAAGAACATCCTACTTATGCTATTCGCTTGAATAATTTGGCAAATATTTTTCAATTACAAGGCAGATATGATGAAGCAGTTGAGAAATATGAAGAAGCTTTGCGGATTGATGAGAAAACTATCGGTAAAGAACATCCTGATTATGCCGGTTGTTTGAGTAATTTAGCAAATGTTTACCGTTTACAAGGTAAATATAATGACGCAGCTAAATTTTACAATCAAGCCTTGTTGATATGCGAAAAAACTATCGGTAAAGAATGTTTGAATTATGCAATTGGTTTAAGTAGTTTGGCTCTTGTTTATAATTCACAAGGCAGATATGATGAAGCAGTTGAGAAATATGAAGAAGCTTTGCGGATTGATGAGAAAACTATCGGTAAAGAACATCCTGATTATGCTACTCACTTGAATAATTTGGCTTTAGTTTATCAATCACAAGGCAGATATAATGATGCGATTGAGAAATATGAAGAAACCTTAGTCATTGCTGAGAAAACTTTTGGCAAGAAACATCCTGCTTATGCCGTTGTCTTGAATAATTTAGCTATTGTTTATCGTTCACAAGGCAGATATGATGATGCGATTGAGAAATATGAAGAAGTCTTGCGGATTGATGAGAAAATTATTGGTAAAAAACATCCTGCTTATGCCACTCACTTGAATAATTTAGCTTATGTCTATCATTCACAAGGCAGATATGATGAGGCGATTGAGAAATATGAAGAAGCCTTGCGGATTGATGAGAAAACTATCGGTAAGGAACACCCTGAATATGCCCTTCGCTTGAATAATTTGGCTAATGTTTATTATTCACAGGGCAGATATGAGGAAGCGTTGCTGTTGTATGAAAATGCATTGTTGATTTTTGAAAAGACTTTGCCGGAAAATCATCCTTATATTCAAGATGTTAGAAATAGTTTGGAATATTGTCGAAAGGCGATGGAAGAACCAAGTTTAAAAGGGGAAAAGTGAAAAAGTGAAAAAGTGAAAACCTTGAATGGATTGGTTGGTTGGTTGATTCTTGTTATTTTGTTTGTGGATTTTGTGATTGAATTCGAGAATTTGACGACTAAATTTATGAATTTAATTATTTTTCCCGTGAATTTAATTATTGGATTTGTGAGTTATTTGTTAAAAAGTGTGAAAACAACTCGAACATTGACGAATTTGTTGGTTTTGTTGATGGGTTTTGTCGGATTTATTGCAGAAACACGCACGAAGTAAGTGTGTCAGTCGCACATTTACAATACGCGTGTTTTTGCATCTTGATTTAATACAAAATTAGTATCTGATTAAGTCTTTGAATATATGAATTGCCGTCTGCTTTAGCTGACGGCAAACTTGAGAGTAGAAACAGGCTTTAGCCAAATGATAAAATTAAATAAATTCCTTAGAGCTTTAGCTGAAGCTAATCGGATAATTGATTATTTTTCTTAAATTTGGCTCAAGCCGCCAGTTATTAGTCAACTTAACCCGTCAGCTAAAGCCGGACGGCAATTCATAAAATCAAAGAGTTAATCAGTTACCAAAATTATATTTATTCCATTAAGGCAATTTCTTTATTATCTAAACGTCAATCATCCGTATTGGGAGAAAACGCTTAATTTTGAGCGTTTTTTAATCTCATTTACAGCTCAATCTTATCTTTCCTAAAGACAAGTCAGACACTTCTGCAAATCCTTTTGCGGTTAAGTATGGAGAAACTCAGATGGCTAAAAAATATTACAAATTATCACCTGCGGAATTGTTGGTTTTTTTGACAAATTTCAATACGGTTGCGGATGCGAACAAAGCTGAACTCGGTTTGAACGGCGCACAAGTTACCGAAATGAACGATATGAAAACCGAATTAGAAGCAAAATTGATTGATCGTCAGGCAAAAAATGAAGCCGCCATTGCTTCGACTTCTGCGCTCGGTGAAATTGTCAAAAATGCCACTTCAATGCTCGGCACGCACAACATTACTTTTAAAGCCAACAAAGCAATTCCCGATAGTATGATCGAATCTCTCGGTTTTGACCCGGATGATGATTCTCCAACACCGGTTTTAGCAATTACACCAACGGATTTGGTCGTCGAAGGTCGTTCAAACGGCAGTAATTACATCAAATTTAACCGCAATGGCAATAAAGCTGTCGTAAATTTCATTCTCGAAGCCAAGATCGGCAACGAAACCGAATATAAATTCGTTAAAGTTCTCAGCAAAACCCGTTTTGAACACAAAAATCAAACGCCCGGAGTCCGCGCCTTCTATCGCGTCAAAGCCGTTCACGGCGATTCCGAAAGCAACTACTCAAACGAAGCCGTTGTTTATAATTAAGCAGTAATGGAAAATGGATAATGGATAATGGATAATGAAGAAAAATCTAAAATCTGTGTAAAAACAGACATTTAACGAATTTTAGGAATTTTCACTAAACCTGAAAACTAAGGCACATCTGCTTAAATACTCGTCTTATGCAAAGTATTGTTTTGTCTTATTGCCAACGGCGATGCACAATATAGTGTAGGGTGAAATGAGTGAAACGAATAAAACCCTACGTCAGTTTAATCAATAAATCGCTCGCTGAAAGTGAGCAACAACAAGCGTGGCGCAGATTGTTCGACACTTTCAGCGTCGGATTGATTGATTATCAAAGTCGTAGGGTTACGGCGCAACGCCTTCACCCCACGCTATATTGTTGGTCATCTTCGATGACAAAATGGTAATCGCGTAAGATGAGTTAATAATATGAACCAAAATCTCGTCCAATTAGGCAGAAATAAAGCGAAAGAAGAAGATTCTCAAACAGCAATCGATCCGGTTTGCAAAATGATCGTCAAACCCGAAACCGCCGCCGCGAAATTTGATTACAAAGGCGAAACTTATTACTTTTGCGCCGTCGGCTGTCAGATAAAGTTTCGACAAAACCCCGAAAAATTTCTAAATCCCGAAGCAAAACCCGCACCGATGCAAGGCGCGGATGTCGAATATACTTGTCCGATGCACCCCGAAATCGTGCAGATCGGTCCCGGAACTTGTCCGAAATGCGGAATGGCTCTCGAACCCAAAACTTTTTCGTTGGACGACAAACCCGATCCCGAATATTTAGATATGAAGCGGCGATTTTGGATTGCCGTCGTGCTGATTTTGCCGGTTTTTGCGTTGGCAATGGCTGAAATGTGGTCGGGTTTGCAAAGTTTTATTGCGCCGAAAACGGTTTTGGCAATTCAATTTCTGCTTTCAACGCCGGTCGTTCTATATTGCGGCTTTCCCTTTTTCGTCCGCGCCGTTAGTTCGATAAAAAATGCGAGTCCGAATATGTTCACGCTGATCGGAATCGGCACCGGCGCGGCTTATTTATTTAGCGTCTTTGCTTTTTTGTTTCCAGAAGTTTTTCCACCTTCGATGCGCGATATTCATTCCGGTCAAATTCCAGTTTATTTTGAATCGGCAGCAGTAATAATCACACTCGTTTTGCTCGGACAAGTTCTCGAACTTCGTGCGCGTTCGCAAACTTCGTCGGCGATCAAAGAACTTCTGGGTTTAACTCCAAAAACTGCCATCGTTGTTTTTGATGATGGAACGGAAAGCGAGATTTCGCTCGAAAATGTTCAGATCGGCGCGACTTTACGCGTGAAAGCAAACGAAAAAATCCCAACCGACGGCGTTGTTCTAGAAGGCGAAACAACCATTGACGAATCGATGATAACGGGCGAACCGATTGCCGTCGAAAAATTCGTCAACGACAAAGTTATCGGCGGAACTATTAACGGAAATCGCACGTTTACGATGAAAGCAGAAAAGGTCGGCGGCGAAACATTACTCGCAAATATCGTCAAAATGGTCGGCGAAGCACAAAGAAGTCGTGCGCCCATTCAAAAATTAGCCGATGTCGTTTCGGCATATTTTGTTCCCGCCGTAATTGTCGTGGCAATCATTTCATTTGTCGTTTGGTTTTTGCTCGGAAGTCTGAGCTATGCGATTGTGGCAGCAGTTTCGGTGCTGATCATCGCGTGTCCGTGTGCGCTCGGACTGGCAACACCGATGTCAATTATGGTCGGAACGGGTTTTGGCGCGAAAAATGGTGTTTTAGTCAAAAAAGCCGAAGCGTTGGAAATTCTTGAAAAAGTAAATGTCATCGTCGTGGACAAAACAGGAACACTGACCGAAGGAAGACCACGATTGCAAGTCGTTTCAAGCGTTAAATCTGAATTTTCAGATAGCGATGTGCTTCAATTTGCCGCAAGTTTGGAAAAATCGAGTGAACATCCATTAGCTGAAGCCATCATTAAAGGCGCAGAAAAACGAAATTTAGTATTTCAAAAAGTAACTGACTTTAAATCAATTACAGGCACAGGCGTTGAAGGTGAAATTGACGGAAAAAATATCAAAGTCCAAAAGCCGACAACTCAAAACAAAGGAATCGAAGAATTACAAAATGAAGGTCAAACCGTCGTCGAAGTCGTCGTAAATGATGAAATAATCGGATATTTAGGCATTGCCGATTCGATCAAAGCAAACGCCAAAGACGCGATTGCAAAACTTCATTCAAACAATATCGAAGTCGTTATGATGACCGGCGACAATCAAATAACCGCCGAATCGGTTGCGAAAAAACTCGGAATTTCCCAAGTTTTTGCCGGAGTTTTACCCGCTGAAAAAGCTGAAAAAGTCAAGGAATTACAGCAAAACGGAAAGATCGTCGCAATGGCTGGTGACGGCGTGAACGATGCGCCCGCGCTCGCCCAAAGCAATGTCGGAATTGCGATGGGAACAGGCACCGACGTTGCCATCGAGAGCGCGGATATTACGCTTTTGAAAGGCGATCTGAACGGAATTTTGAAGGCGCACAAACTTTCCGTCAACGTGATGAAAAACATTCGCCAAAATCTGTTTTTCGCCTTTATTTACAACCTGATCGGTGTTCCGATTGCCGCCGGAATTTTGTTTCCGGTGTTCGGAATTCTGCTCTCGCCGATGCTCGCGTCGCTGGCGATGACATTCAGTTCGGTTTCGGTTATAACTAATGCTTTACGGCTCAGAAGTTTAAAGTTGTAATGCACGAAAAAAATAAAAATTACATCCCCGCGCTGCGTTTCGAGTTTATGACGCGCTTTTACGATCCGTTGGTTCGCATTACGACGCGTGAATTTGCGTTCAAAAGTGAATTAATTTCACAGGCAAATCTGCAAAACAATCAAACGATCTTAGATTTGGCGTGCGGTTCGGGAACTCTGTCGGTCGGCATCAAAAAACGCTTTCCCGAAATCGAGGTTTTTGCATATGACGTGGACGATGAAATCTTGGCACAAGCACGCCTCAAAGCAAAAAACAATCATTGCGCGATCAATTTTTATCAAGGATTTTCCGATCAATTGCCGTTTGCCGACGCAACTTTTGATCGAGTTTTTTCGACGCTTTTCTTTCATCATTTGACGCTTGAACGAAAGATCAAAACACTGCACGAAATCTTGCGCGTCTTAAAAGCTGACGGCGAATTTCATCTTGCCGATTACGGTTTGCCGCGCAACAAAACACAATTTGCACTTTCAAAATTTGTTCGTGCGATTGACGGTTTTGAAACAACCCACGACAATCTGCGCGGTCGTTTGGGACTTTTGATGGAACAAAACGGCTTTGAAAATGTCGAACGAACGCGATATTTTAAGACGGTCTTGGGAACAATTCGCCTTTTCAAGGCAAGGAAAACCAAGTCAGACCCGTCTGCGGTAGCGGATGGTTGAACTCCGGCAATTCGAATATTTTAAAAAATCATCCGTTACCGCAGACAGTTCTGACGTTCTGCAAATACCGAAATTCACTGTTAAAATAAATCTATGAACAAAACAGCTTTAGCGATTCACGGCGGAGCGGGGACGATTCTGAAATCGGAAATGACCGATGTGCTCGAACAGGAATATCGCCACGGTTTGGAAAATGCTTTGCAAAAAGGCTGGGAAATTTTGCAGAAAAACGGTTCTGCGCTCGATGCGGTCGAGGCTTCAGTCATCGAACTTGAAAATTTTCCGTTGTTCAATGCCGGGAAAGGTTCGGTTTTTACGCACGAAGCCAAAAACGAAATGGACGCGGCGATTATGGACGGCGCGAATCTGAAAGCCGGCGCGGTCGCCTTTGTCCGCAACGTCAAAAATCCGATCAAACTGGCGCGTTTGGTAATGGAAAAGACCGAACACTGCCTGCTTGCGGGTGAAGGCGCGAATGAATTTGCCCACCAAATGCACGTTGAATTTGAATCCGACGAATACTTTTTTACCGAACATCGCTACCGTCAACTTTTAAGTGCCATTGCAGAAGGCAGAATCCAACTCGACCATTCAGCAGCCAAACCAATCGGCACAGTCGGCGCGGTTGCGTGCGATTTCGAGGGAAATCTCGCCGCCGCAACTTCGACCGGCGGAATGACCAACAAAAAATTCGGACGTATCGGCGACACACCGATCATCGGCGCGGGAACTTATGCCGAAAACGAAACTTGCGCGATTTCCTGCACCGGACACGGCGAATATTTTATGCTCGGCGTGACGGCTTTCGATGTCGCGGCGCGGATGAAATATAAAAATCTGAGTTTGGAAGTTGCCGCTATCGAAACAATCGAACGATTATCCGAAATCAACGGCGATGGCGGTTTTGTGGCAGTTGATGCTTTGGGAAACATCGTTTTACCATTTAATTCCGAGGGTATGTATCGCGGATTTATGACTGCCGACGGCGAGATGAAGATTGAAATTTATAAGTAAAAAATTTGCTTGTAAACATCAACAAACCTTTTACTTTTACCTTTTTACCTACCTCATCTCATCACGATACTGGTTCACAATCGCAATATCTTTATCAACCGAATCGGCTAAGATGGCGACGAGTTCGCCTTTTTTGGCTTTTTTGAAGGCGTGATAGATCGCTTCTTTTGTTTCGTGAACGATCTCGACGACCGGATTTTTCTTGCTTGCCTTAATTCCCTTTTGCAGCAGATCGAGAACTTCTTTTTCACTTCTTCCGCGCAGGTAATCGCCGCGTCGGATGATGATTTTGTCGAAGGTTTCGCCCGCGAGTTTGCCCATTTCTTTGATGTCTTCGTCGCGTCGGTCGCCGACACCGCTGAGCAATGCAGTTTTGTGTTTGTAATTTAATTTGTTGATAAAATCGCGCAAACCCGTAAATCCGGCAGGATTGTGGGCGAAGTCCATCAAGACCGTGAAGTCTTTGATTTCAATAAAGTTAAGTCTGCCCGGCGTTTGTGCAACCGATGGATTAAAGGTCGTTAAACCGACGCGAATATCTTCCAGCGAAACACCGTGAACGAAACACGCAAGCGTTGCCGCCAGCACATTTTGGATCATAAATTCCGCCTTTCCGCCGTAAGTCAAAGGAATGTTCAAAACCTTTTCGATGCGGACTTTCCATTTGCCTTTGAGAATCGTTACATAACCGTTTTCAAAGACGCACGAAACCCGACCGCGCCGCATTTGGCGTTGGATATTCGGATGATTTTCGTCCATCGAAAAATAGACGAGATGCCCGTCAACGAGTTCCTTCATTTCATAAACGAGTTTGTCTTCGGCATTCAAAACCGCGTAACCTTTTTTGCCGACCGAACGCGGCACGACCGATTTGACACGCGCCAAATCTTCCAACGTGTTGACATCCTTCAAACCCAAATGGTCAGCCGCAATATTCGTCACAATCCCGACATCACAATAATCAAAACCCAAGCCGGCGCGAATAATTCCGCCGCGCGCAGTTTCCAGAACGGCGACTTCAACCGTCGGATCACGCAAAACTAATTGTGCCGAAACCGGTCCCGTGTTGTCGCCCGTAACGATTTGATTGTTGCCGATATAAGTTCCGTCAGTGGTCGTAAATCCGACGGTTTTTCCGCCATTTCGCAAAATATGGGCAATCAAACGAGTGGTCGTAGTTTTGCCGTTCGTTCCGGTAATTGAAAAGATCGGAATGCGCGTCGGAGTTCCGGGCGGAAAGAGCATTTCGACGACGTGTTCGGCAACATTTCGCCCGATTCCTTCGCTCGGCGCAAGGTGCATTCTAAATCCGGGCGCGGCATTGACTTCGATAATTCCCCCGCCGCTTTCGTGCAAAGGTTCGGCGACATTCGATGCGATAATATCAATTCCGGCGACATCCAAACCGATGATTCGAGCAATTCGTTCAAACAAAAAGACATTTTCGGGATGCACTTCATCTGTTCTGTCTATTGCAGTTCCGCCTGTCGAAATGTTTGCCGTCGTCTTCAAATAAAGAATTTTGCCCTTTGGTAAAATCGTTTCGAGTGTGTAATTCTTCGCGTTAATAAGCCGCTCGGTTTGCGGGTCAATCGTGATTTCGGTCAGCACATTTTCGTGTCCGTAACCGCGTCGCGGATCATCATTTATTTGGTCAACCAATTGCTGAATCGTCAATTCTCCGTCGCCGACGACATTTGCCGGAACTCTTTCAGCCACCGCAATCAGCCGATTATTAACGACCAAAGCGCGAAAATCATTACCGATCAGTTGTTTCTCAATAATTATCCAACGCGAATATTCCTTTGCCTTTTCAAACGCGGTTTTGGCGTGTTCCAGATCATTGATTCCAACCGTCGCGCCTTTGCCGTGATTGCCGTCAAGCGGTTTAATGACAACGGGATAACCGACCCGCTCAACCGTTCTTTCAAGGTCTTCGATCTCACGGATTTCGTAACCTTTCGGCACGGGAACGCCCATTCCGCCGAGCAGTTTTTTAGTCGCCGCCTTGTCGCCCGCGATGTCCACCGAAATCATATTTGTCTGCGAGGTTGTCGTTGCCTGAATCCGTTTTTGATGAACGCCGTAACCGAGTTGGACGAGGGATTGTTAATTCAATCGAATATACGGAATGTCGCGCGATTCGGCTTCTTCGACAATCGAGCCGGTCGAAGGTCCGAAGCGCACATCTTCACGAATCTCGCGCATTTCCTGAATTTCTTTTTCGAGTAATTCCTTTATCTCGTCAATCTTTTTGCCTTCCGCCAAATCCAAAAAAAGACGCACCGCCGCCCGCGCCGCATATCGTCCGACTTCCTGTTCGTGATAAGCAAAAACGACGTTATAAATCCCGCGCTCCGACGTTTCGCGTGTTCTGCCGTAACCGACATCCATCCCCGAAAGCGTTTGCATTTCGAGCGCAAAATGTTCGATTATATGTCCCGCCCAAGTTCCTTTTTTGACGCGCTTTAAAAATCCGCCTTCCTCGCCGTAACTGCAACCGTGCGCGATCAGTGAAGGCAAAACCTCCGCCATCCGATTATAAAAACCTTTGATTTTATTCGACGGCTTTTCTTCATAATCGCCAATATCAAGGCGCATTATGATCAATTTTTTCCAATAACCGCTCCAATAATTCGGTCCGCGCAATGTTCTGATTTCTAAAATTTCCATTTTAGTTATTCATTAAATGTTTTAAAAATTTTGGTCATTAACCATTAAATTTATTCAATGTCCGGGAGTAAATATTCGCTCTCTATCGGCATCATTTCTCGTGCAAAATAATCATACCTCAAACCGTCGCGCAAGATGTGAATTTTTACACCGCAAACTGAAAAAGGCTGAAAATCGTCAACTTCTGCAATTTCGTTATAAGTTATTTCCGAACCGTCAACTATTGTAATCGAACCATCACCAAAAACTTCTAATATGCCTTCATTATTCAGAATTATAGCTGTGTTTTCATCAATTCCGATGCCCAAATTATAAGGATTATAAGAAACTGCCGTTATCATTCGGCTTAAACGTCCGCGCTCGGTAAAATGTTGATCAATTATAATATTGTTGAGAAAACCGAGTCCGGGCGAAAGTCTAACCGAGTTTTTATGGGGATGTGAAGTAGATTCCCCGCGAACGATCATTGATGTTGACATTCCCGCCGCGCCTGCACTCGTTCCTGCAAGCACAACATTTGTTTCACTAACCATTTGCCGAAGTTTTTGAGAAAGTTTAGTGCCGCCTAAAATCGAGGTCAGACGCATTTGATCGCCGCCGGAAATAAAAACTCCGGTTACGCCGTCAAGTAATAAATCAGGGTCAGCTTCAAAAACTTCCTGTCGTGTAGTTGCTCTTAAAACCTTTAATTGCTTCACCCCGAGTTTTGTAAAAGCCTGCATATAAACGTCAGCAGCAAATTCGGGAAAATCGGAAGCCACCGGAATTATCAAAACGCTCGCCTCTTCGCCGCCGGCTAATGAAAGAAATTTTCGTAAAATTCTGCGTTCGTTATATTTGTCTTCTGCACCACCGATAACGAGCAGATGTCCGCCGATTACCTCACGGTGAATTCGATTTGTCATTTATAAAGTTAGTTTGAAAATAATTTGAATAAAACTTTAATTTAAGGTATTGCAAAGTGTTAGATTCGTCAAGATGCGGGAAATTTTGTTTAGAAACGAATATTCAGGATTTGTTAATCTGAATAAAAGAATTTTTTGATTGAGATTTTGTTTCGCAACCGCAATTGCTGCCGCAGGAAGAGGATTTCGATGAAAAAGAATTTACTTTTCGCCGCAGATTTATTCCGACATAAAGTAACGCTGTAAAAATGATAGCTCCAACACTAAGAGTTTGAATATCCATATAATTAAGTTTCAAGTAAAATCATTAGATTTATTTCTAAATTATTTTTAACCGAATCCGAGAAAACTTCCAATCTGAAAAGTCAAAAAAGAAGCAACATAAGCCAACCCGGTCATATAAACGACCATAAATATCGTCCACGCCCAAGAGTTCGTTTCGCGGCGGACAACTGCCACAGTTGACATACATTGCATCGCCAAGACAAAGAAGACCATTAAAGTTAAAGCCGTCAGCGGTGTCCAAGCCTTCGTGCCATCATCTTTTTTTGCATCGCGGACGGCGGTTATTAAGGATTGATTTTCAGCGTCTGCGTCTTTTCCCACATTGTAAATAATGCTTAAGGTTGAAACGAGAACTTCCCTCGCGGCAAACGATGCAATCAATGCCACGCCGATTTTCCAATCAAAACCGAGAGGTGCAATCACCGGTTCGATCAAATGTCCGAGTTTTCCGGCATAACTTCTCTGCAATTGTGTGCCTTCATCAATTGAAACCGAATCGTTATTTGATACTTGCTCCGTAGAATTTGAAATATTCGTGTTTCGCGGAAATGCCGTTAATGCCCAAAGAATAATCGAAATCGCCAAAATCACCGTGCCCGCGCGTTTAAGAAAAAGTCCGGCGCGGAGAAATATATTTTGAAAAACCGTGCGAAAATTCGGTAAACGATACGGCGGAAGTTCCATCACGAACGGCGGCGGCGGCGATTTTAATACAGTTCGTTTTAAAATAAACGCAACAATTATTGCAACAAAAATTCCGAGCGCATACATTGCTAAAATCAAAATCGCGCCAACCGATATAAATCCGAAAATTGTTTGCCCGGTAAAAAATGCACCGATCATCAAAGTGTAAACAGGAAGACGCGCCGAGCAACTCATAAACGGCGCAATCATAATCGTCGCCAGACGGTCTTTCGGATTTTCAATCGTTCGCGTCGCCATAATACCGGGAATTGCACACGCAAAACTGCTCATCAACGGCAGAAACGCTTTACCGTGTAAACCAAAACGCGACATCAGTTTATCGAGAAGAAATGCCGCCCGAGCCATATATCCCGTGTCTTCCAAAATAGAAATAAAAAGAAAAAGCAACAAAATTTGCGGCAAAAAAACCAAAACGCCCCCAACACCCGCAATAATGCCATCGACTAATAAATCGGTCAAAATACCTTCCGGCATCTCGGCTCGAACAAAATCGCCCAAGGCACCGAATCCTTTGTCCAGCAAATCCATCGGCAGATTTGCCCACGAGAAAATTGTCTGAAAAACAACTAATAGTATTGCAATTAAAATTACCAATCCGAAAACTTTATGCGTCAATACACGGTCAATTTTTTCAGAAACACTTCTTTCCAAAGTAGCTTTCGGTTTAACGGATTCTTGATAAACTTCGGAAATAAAATTATATCGGGCAAAAATTTTCTTGTTTGCCGACTCGTCATCCGTAAGACTCAGGTGTATATCTTCATCGAGATTGTCGTCCTTAAAATCGGAAAACCAACTAACTTTATGTGTTTGATTTTTCTCTGATGACCGCAAAACATCTTTGGCAAGTTCTTCAACTCCTTGTTTTTGGGTAGCTTTGATACTAATTACCGGAATTTGCAAAAGTCGGGAAAGTTTTTCGGTATCGATTGCAAGGCTCTGTTTTTCGGCAGTATCAACCATTGTCAAAGCGATTATTACCGGAATATTGTATTCGAGTAGTTGCGTTACGAGATAAAGGTTTCTTTCCAAATTTGTAGCGTCAACGACGGCTATGACGACATCCGGTTTTGGCAAATCGGCAACCTTCCCGGTTAAGACATCGCGGGCGATTTGTTCGTCCAATGAAGTCGCATCCAAACTATAAAGTCCCGGTAAATCTATTAAACGTGCAATTTTCCCGCTTACGTTTAGCTTCCAGATTCCTTCTTTGCGCTCAACCGTTACGCCCGAATAATTGGCAACTTTTTGGCGTAATCCGGTCAGTGCGTTAAAAAGTGTGGTCTTTCCCGCATTCGGATTACCTGCCAGAGCAATGGTTAATTGCACTTCCGGTTTTATCCTTTTTTCCTTGTTTGAATTTATAACTGACAATTCGGAATTCGGAATTTGGAATTTGTTTTTTGGTATCTGGGTTTTCATTCGCTCACTTCAATCGTATCGGCTTCGCTTTTTCGCATCGCTAAATGGTAACCCCGCACCCGAACTTCCAACGGATCGCCGAACGGTGCAGATTTGACAACCCGAATTGTAGCACCGGGAACCACGCCCATTTCCATTAAACGCCGCGTTACGGCATTAGTGCCGTGAACTGCTAAAACTTTGGCTGTTATTCCGATTGGTAAATTAGTCAAAATCATTTTTATTCGATCTCGATTTTGTAGTTTAGCTTAATTGAAATCAACTTTCAATTTCAATTGCAGAAAATCACGATTCGTATGATTTATTATGTAATTATTCGTGTGTTATTTCGGTGAGATTTTTGTTTCTGAAATGAGATCGGCTTGATAATCGCCGATGGCAAGACGCAAAGGCAGACGTTTTTCATCTGTTCCGAGCCAAAGTTTTAGCTTGAGTTGGTCAATCTGAGGATTGCCGCTTGTAATAGTAATTAAAAGAACGGGAATTTTATCACCTCTTTGGTTTATTAATTCCGAATTTGTCGGACGCAATGTAAAAACAGTAGCTTGTTCACCGACAAAAACTGCTACTCTTGTGTCATTAACCGGGTTATTCAGATCTTTGCTCGGTTTTAAATTAAAGGATCGAATCGCGTAAGCTAATGATAATAAGCTGTGTGTGCCGACAGGAATTTCTATTTTTTTTGCCTCACTATTTTGAGCAACACCTGTTTTTTGATCAAATTGGGTTATTTGACTATACACATTAAAAGGTTCACTAAATTTAAATTCAATAAATTGAGGCGCAAGCGAATCAGGATCAACAAATGCGTTTATGCTGTCGTTTAGTTTCAAAATAGGATTTCCCTGTTCAACAGCCGTTACGTTTGCAGTCAAAACCAAACTATCTTCATTAAAAAACTTTTTACGTTCTTTCGCCTGAAGAGTTACTTTTCCGAGATTCCTTCCCGCCGTCGAAACTTGATACTCCAAAGTTTCACCCAAAACAAAAGGCAAATCAGACAACAAGGGTTCGTTTTCGATATATGGCACCGGCGTTGCAACCGGTTTCGGTGTTACCTGCGGCTGAGGTGTAGGAACCGGCATCGGTGTCGGCTCAGTTGTAGTTGAAACGGGTTCGACAATTTGAATACTTGCAATTTCAGCCCGAAAATCGCCTTTAGCAGTTTTAAATCTGATCAGCACGGGAACGCGAGCCGCGTCAACACTGAAATTCACCCGAAGATTCTTGATTCCAAGTTCCGTAAAATACTGACTGGTAACGGTTGAAACCATTGTATCAAATTCGCCCGCAGGTGTTTTGACTGTTTCACCGACCGTATTTTGAAGACTAACGCCGTAAGTTTTATTGTCTTCCTGTAATGAAAAAGTTCCAATTCCGCCGAAAGTTCTGGCACCGTGAATCAATGTTAACAAATCATAATTAGCAGTCGGTGCAATGAGAAAATTGCCGATTGTTTCCTTTGGTGTTATACCTGCATTTGATATTTTTCGGGTGTAAAGCGGCAAACCGTTCTCGGCTGAGGCAAATGTCCTTCGAGTTTCGTCCAAAAGATAAAAAGCCGCGCTGACGACATCGGTGGTTTTAATTTTTGAACGTAGTTCGACAGCATTTTTATCTCCTAATTTTCCGCTGGAAACTGTGTAAATTTCCGCAAAAGCCGCATCTTTAAATTTTTCAAACGAAATGTTGTAGGTCAGACGTTCACCGATACGAAATGGTATTGAAGGTATTTCAGGGGGTTTTGTTAGAGTTTGAGCAAAATTATTTGAATTACAAAAAAAACAAAGAAACAAAAAAAAGACAAAATAAACCACCCAAGGTCGATTAAACATAGTTTTTGATGTGAGTTTACAGGTTTGAATTATTATCTCGCTCATTAATAAAATATGCTCTCAGCATCTATCTCTTCTAAAATGTTAATTATTGCCGAAATTTTATTTTCCGCCTGCAAAACAGGGCGACCGATTACTAAATAATCTGCACCGCAATTAATTGCTTCGGCTGGAGTCATTACACGCTTTTGGTCATTAAAAGTTGCAGACTTTGAGCTTCTGATTCCGGGTGTAACGATTAAAAAATCTTTCCCGGGTATGTTTTGACGAATTAATTCAACCTCTTGGGGCGAAGCAACCACGCCGTCTAAACCGCATTTTTCTGAAAGCTCGGCTAAATTCAGAACCTGCCTGCTAATTTCCGTTCCAATACCTACCTCGCGCAAAGTTTCTTGATTTGAACTCGTTAAAATTGTTACGCCGATAATTTTAGGCTGCGTCAAATTTTCTTTATCACAAACATCCCGGACTTCTTCGACGGTTTTTCGCATCATTTCACTTCCACCCAGCGAATGAATATTAAACATCCAAACACCGAGTCGGGCAATTTCTACAGAGGCTTTAGCCACAGTGTTAGGAATATCGTGAAATTTTACATCAAGAAAAATTTTAACGCCGTCCGCTAGAACACTCTCAACAAAAGATGCACCGACAGCCGAAAAAAGTTGCAAACCTATCTTGAACGCACCGACATATTCCCGCAAATCCGCAATGTGTTTTCGCGCCTCACTCACATCGGCAACATCTAAAGCAACAATTATTTTTTCTTTGGCTTTGAATTTGGGTGATTTTGTCTCTAAAACTTCAAACATTTTTGATCTCTAATCTTATTATGGCTTATCGGAAATTTCATTCAAATTACGAGGCACTTTTTTTTTCCAAACATCAATCATTACAGGTTTTTGTTTGATTATTTCCAACATTTTTTCGATTTCTTCGGGAGAAAAATAGTTGCGTTTTTTTTCCGACAATTTTTTTGCCGGAATATTTTGATAAAGCCATTGCCGATATTTTATCAACCCGTCGCCGTAACCCCGGGCAATCGCCTCTAGATCGGCGCGGCGTTCAAATTTTGTGGTAAACCCTTTGTCAATCAAGTTTACCAACCCTATCAATTCAAGCCGGTTTCTTTCAGAATAATACAAAACGTGTGCCAATTCGTGCGCTATTATTGCCCGAATTGCTTCTTCAGGTGCATTTTTATTGAACGCTTCGGGATTAACATAAATGTTATAATGTAATTTTTGACAGGTCAAAAAACGTGTCAGGGAGAATTGGGATTGAAAATAATTGGCAGGACTTTCAAAAGTTCTCACATTTATTTTAACACTTTTGAGTTCGGGATAGGATGTTTTTATTATTTCAGCAATTATTGTTTGGGTCTTTATTTCAACAACGATTTGTTTTGAAAACGCGATGTGCGGAAGTAAACACAAAACTAGACATAATATCAATTGAACGGTAAATTTATTCATTGTTTCGATAATTGAAATTATTCAAGTGCCTTGAATATCTTTTCACGGAAAAATTTACTTAATCGTCTCGAACCTTTTGTTAATAATTGCTTCTCTTTTTGGCTAAAATGTAAAAAAGGTAATGCAATTTCCAAATCAGGAATTTTTTTCCTGTTTAGATATTCCAGACTTTGAGCACCGGTTTCCTTCGATTGAAGTGCTTCATTCATAGCATTTTTTGCTGCTTCCTTGTTGTTTGAAATTTGGTAAATCAGGCTTTGCATAAACCACGCGTCCGCAAACTTGGTATCTAACAAAATTGCCGATTGCAGATGTGCTAATGCAGCCTCGAAGCGATTTAGTTGAAAGAAAACACAACCGATCAGATAATGAATTTCGGCTGTTTCACCGATTTGCAAAGATTGTTTGAAAGCGGCAATGCTTTCCGTCCAATTTCCCTCAAAAGCCGCCAACATTCCCCAAATATAATTTAAACAAACATTTTTTTCAGGCTTGTTGATCAGCACGCTTAACAATTGACGTGCGCTTTCCGATTTTGCCTGATCTGCATAAATAGCTCCTAGTAACAGTAAAACTTTTTCATTGTGAGGCGCAATTTCAAATGCTTTTTCAAGATTTATCCTTGCCGGATCAAATTTTTCTGTGCGGAAAAAATGTTCGGCTGTAAAAACGAGCAACGGAACATTTTGCGGAGAAAGCAAAATTGCCCGGTCAAGCATCGAAAAGGCTTGTTTTTCTTCATTCTTTTCCAGAGATTTTTGACTTTCTTTCACCAGATGTGTAAAAAGTTCAGTTTGATTGTGGTTATGATTAATGATAATTTCACTTAGTATTTGCTCTTGCTTATTTTCAAACGCGAGTTTTTCCTTCTTTTCATCAAAAATCTCTAAACAATTCTCACTCAGAAGATTTGACAAATCAGGATTCACTCTTTCAATCGTTTCAAAAAAAGATTCGAGCAAAGTGTGATCTTTCTGAAAGGATTTGATCTCACTTCTAATAAATTCATAAACCATCGTAAGTTGCCCCATTACTTGAGCTAAACGCAATTCAAGTAAAGAAACCCGCTCCAACAAATGGTCTTCGTAATAAGAAGGCGTAATGCCGTCGTCGTGACGAATTGAAGGCGGAAATACCACTAACATCAGCCGCGTTCCGCACCTTACGCAATTGGCTTCGCCGAGATCATTTCCTGCCCGACATTTTTGACAATAATGGGATATTTTTTGCACTTAAAAAAAATAGTAATAAATCAGATGTAAATTCAATTAAAATCCAGATTATTAATCAAAATCCAAAGGATTTCGAAATGGTTTGTCTAAATCTCCCTGTGCGCGCTTCTTTGCTTCTTGAAACTTTTCTTCCAAAAGTCGCTCACGGTCTTTATGCGCCAGACTTTCTTGGGCAAATATTTGTTCACGCAATTCTTTTTGTTTGTCGAGTTCGTTTTTCAAATCTTCAAAAGAACCAGTAATTTTCTTTTTTTCTTCGTGTCCGAGAATCGCGCCGGAACTTCCGTCAATCGTCAAAATCGCTTCGCAACACGGGCAAATCACACTGAATTTTTCCATAACGGTTAAATTATAACCTAAATCAATAACGAGTAAAAAAATACGAGGTTAAAAGTTCAAATTTGTCTGAAGATTTGCTTTTTATTTATTCAACAACGGCTTATAGACAAAGTATAACCGCGCCGGAATTCACCTGACGCGGTTTCAATCTAACCGACGAATTTCTTCAACTTTTTTACCTTAAAATAAATTGTTTAGCAATTTTAACAACCAATTTTGCAATTTTTATCCTTTAGCTTTTTTAATTTCCTCAATTAACACAGGAACCGCCTCGAATAAATCGCCGACAATTCCATAATCGGCAATGTCGAAAATCGGAGCTTCCGCATCCTTGTTAATGGCGATGATCGTTCCGGCGTTTTTCATTCCAACGATATGTTGAATCGCGCCGCTAATCCCAAGCGCAATATAGACATTCGGAGCGACAGTTTGACCGCTTGAACCGATTTGACGATCGATTGACAACCATTCTGCGTCGCAAATCGGACGTGAAGCAGCCAGGTCTGCGCCTAAAACATCCGCTAATTGTTGGGCAACGGCGATATTTTCCTGCGATTTGATTCCGCGTCCAACGGCGACGATAATTCGTGATTTGGTTAAATCCACCGAGGCTTTTGCTTCCTGAAAAGGTTGTTCGGGCGACATACGAATCTCGCCGATTTCAACCTCCATCGTTTCTGTTTGCGCGCTTCCCTTTTCAGCATTGTCGCCGCGAAACGCACCGGACTGGAAAGTAATAAAATATGGTGAATCACCTTTAATGGTTACATCTGCGTCCAATTTTCCTAAAAAAATCCGGCGTGTCAGAACTATTTTACCGTCTTCCTTCTTGTAACGAATACAATCACCGACAACTTCCTTATCAAATCTCGCCGCAATCTTCGGCGCAAAATCGCGCACCTGATAAGTATGTGCCATTACGACGTAATTTGGATTTGTTGCCTTTATAACCGCTTCCCACGCATCAGCATAACCGTCGGGCGTATAAATATTCAGCTTTTCATTTTTTGCAATAATTACTTTTTCCAAATTATAATGCGCCAGTTCCTGAGCCAACGCACAATTTTTGTCGCACGGAATCACGGCTGAAACTTTCAGACCAAAATCCTTAGCAATATTTTGGGCGGCGGCGATTGCTTCCAGTGATATTTTATTTAAAACGCAATCCTTATGTTCAATAAATACTAAAATCATAAAATTTGTAAATCCATTTTTATTTTTCTAAATAATTTCTTGTAACTAAAAATTAAAGCACCCGAATCTCGGTTTTCAATTTTTCAACAAGTTCAACCGCGCCGCGTTTTACATCACCATCGCCAAGCATTTGTGTTTGTTTTGTTTTGAGCGGCAGATAAACTTTTTCAATCTTTTGGGCGGAATCAAAATCTTCTATCATCGGTGTTACTTCCCGGATCTCTTTCTTTTTCGCATTCATAATTCCCTTCAATCCGGCGTAGCGAATTTGCGAAATGCCCGATTGAATCGTCAGAAGCGCAGGCAATTGGTAAGTAAACCATTGATACCAACCGCTTTCGAGTTCGCGCTTCAATCTTAAACTTCCATTAAAACTGGCGCGGTCGAGTTCGATTATCAGGGTCGCGTGCGGAATTCCGAGAAGTTCGGCTAAAATAACTCCGGTTTGTCCATAACTCGCGTCGTCTGATTGTAAGCCCGTAAATATCAAATCGGCATTTTCATCTCGAATCGCATCGGCGATTGTTTTTGCGATCTGATATGGCGATAGTCTGTTCTCATTTTCATTAATAATATGGATCGCTCTGTCTGCACCTCTCGCCAATGCGTCTTTCAAAACAGTTTTCGCCGTCTGTGCTCCGAGAGTGCATACGACAACTTCGCCTTCGCCCTTGGCTTCCTTCATCCGCAATGCTTCTTCTAAGGCATAACCGTCCGATTCGTTGGTTTGTTGGGCGATGTCCGACTCGTCGATCCACTTTTCATCTTTGCCAACCCGCAAAACGGCGTCTTTATTGGCAACCTGCTTCATTAATACAATGATTTTCATAAATGATTTAATAAACTAAAACAATCAAACAATAATTATATATTTTTTCAAAAAAACTTCCAACCACAATGAATGAGTCTTCATTCACTTTATAAAATAAAAAGCGTTCCAATTGAATTTAAACACAATGAAACGCACATATATTTATTCTTCGTCCGTCGAAAAGGCTTGCAAAACCCCTTAATTGGTTGAATTGAACAATCGAATGGATTTGCCGATATTAACAATTTCCAATTTACTAATTATAACGCTTAAAGACCAAACAGGCATTCGTTCCGCCGAAGCCGAAACTGTTCGACAACACATATTCGACTTCTGCATTACGAGGTTCGTTTGGAATATAGTCTAAATCACAATCAGGATCAGGGTTTTCATAATTTATGGTCGGCATCAATTGATTTTCTTTGAGTGATAAAACAGAAATTACGGCTTCGATTCCGCCTGCCGCACCGAGTGCGTGCCCAGTCATTGATTTGGTCGAACTAACGGCAAGTTTATAAGCGTGGTCACCGAAAAGTTTTTTGATAGCCAATGTTTCAAACTTGTCATTATAAGGCGTTGAAGTTCCGTGGGCGTTAATGTAACCGATTTGCTCGGGCGTAATTCCGGCATCTTTAATCGCTTTGGTCATCACACGAATCGCACCTGAACCCGTTTCATCGGGCATCGTAACGTGAAAGGCATCGCCTGACATTCCGTAACCGACAACCTCCGCGTAGATTTTCGCGCCACGCGCCTTGGCGAATTCGAGTTCTTCAAGAATCAATATTCCTGCACCTTCGCCGATAACAAAACCATCGCGCTCGGCATCGAAAGGACGTGATGCACGTTGCGGCTCGGCATTTCTGGTGGAAAGCGCACGCATCGAAGCAAAACCTGCAACCGACATCGGCGTTATCGCCGATTCTGCGCCGCCGCAAATCATCGCATCGGCATCTCCGCGTTCGATCATCCGAAAACTGTCGCCGATGGCGTGTGCGCCCGCCGCGCAAGCCGTCGCCGTTGCCGAATTTGGACCTTTTGCCCCGTGCCTGATTGATACATTGCCGGAGGCGAGATTGACGATTGCCGAAACTATAAAAAACGGCGAGACCCGATCAGGTCCTGAAGCCAGTAATTTATCGTGTTCCCGTTCAATTGCCCAAAAATCTCCGATGCCCGAACTGATGTATGTTCCAATCATTTCAGCATTGGAATCATCAATAATCAAACCGCTATCCTTGACGGCTTCATCGGATGCGGCAATCGCAAAATGTGAAAACGCGCCCATTCGACGCGCTTCCTTTTTATCCAGAAAATCAAGCGCGTCAAAATCTTTGACCTCGCAGGCAAATTTGACCGAATACTTTTCGGTATCAAATTTTTTTATGTAATCTGCCCCGCTTTTGCCTCTCTTCAACGATTCCCATGTGGTCGGCACATCGTTTCCGCACGGCGTAACTAATCCGAGTCCGGTTATAACTACTCGACGTTTCATAAATTTGTAAATAGTTAATGGTTAATAATTAATGGTTTTATTTGCGATGAGCAAACAACCAATAATCGTTAACCATTAAACTAACTAAGCGTTTTTATTTTGCTCAACGTAAGCGTATGCATCGCGGACAGCTTGGATTTTTTCCGCATCTTCATCGGGAATTTCAATATCAAATTCCTCCTCAAAACGCATTACCAATTCAACCAAATCCAACGAGTCTGCACCTAAATCTTCAATAAAACGGGCGTTTTCCGTAACTTCCGCTTCATCGACACCTAATTCATCAACAATAATTTGTTTAATTTTTTCTTGAACTTCTGACATAATTTCTCCTGTTTAACTTATATTTCTAATAGTATTTATCGCGTTTTTAAGTAGAACATATTATTTCAACAAACTTAAAGCACTCGACAAACTTGTAGTATCTTCAATATTCAAACAACTAACATCACGGCTAATTTGTTTGACCAATCCTGATAAAATTTTTCCGGCACCAACCTCGACAAAAGTTTCAACTTCTTCCAAAATTAAATTCTCGATTATCTGCGCCCAAAGCACCGGATTTGAAACTTGTTCGGTCAAAGCAGCACCTACTCGAAGACTGTCCGAGTTTTCCTTTGCAGTAACATTTTCAATTAACGGAAATCTTAAATTTTGAAACTTAATTTCTTGTAAATCTTTTTCAAGTTTTTTCTGCGCGGGCATCATCAAATCACAATGAAAAGGCGCGGAAACATTTAACTTAATTGCCCGTTTCGCGCCACGTTCCTTCAATATTTCACACGCCCGATCAACCGCTTCCGTATTTCCGGCAATAACTATTTGCGCCGGTGAATTGATATTTGCCGGACTGCAAACCTGATTTTCTTTTGCCTCTTCACACGCAATCTCGACGGTTTCCAGCGGTAAACCTAAAATCGCCGCCATTGCTCCTACTCCGACAGGCACGGCTTCCTGCATATATGTTCCGCGTTTTCTAACGACTTTGACGGCATCTGAAAAACTCATCGAATTTGCCGCCACTAAAGCCGAATATTCACCCAGACTATGCCCTGCGACATAATCGGGGCTCGGAAAACCTTCGCCCTCCATCGAGCGAAACGCAGCAATCGAAGTTGTCAAAATAGCCGGTTGCGTATTAGCCGTTAATGCCAAATCTTCCGCCGTTCCATCAAAACACATCTCCGATAATTTAAATCCGAGAGCATCGTCGGCTTCTTCGAATATTTCACGGGCTGACTGAAAATTGGAGAACAAATCCTTGCCCATTCCGACACTTTGCGATCCTTGTCCCGGAAAAATGTATGCGATTTTGGTCATACGCTCGTTATCTTAAACCTTTGATGTTAAATCAAAAATTTATTTACACGATATTAAAACCTAATTACTGTGCCGCCCCAGGTTACTCCGCCGCCAAATGCCGTCAGTAAAACAAGACTTCCTTCCTTGATTTTTCCCGATTGTAAACATTCGTCAAGCGCAATCGGAATCGAAGCTGACGAAGTATTTCCGTGTTCGGCGATATTTGAATAAACTTTTTCTTCGGCAATTCCGAGTCTGGAAGTAACAGCATCGGTTATGCGCTGATTTGCCTGATGAGGAACGACCAGATCAATATCGTCAACCGTAAAACCTGCCTTATCAAGCATTTCTTTAGAAATTTCAGACATCGAACGAACGGCAACCTTAAACAATTCGTTGCCCTTCATTTTGAAAAAATGATCCCGATTATCAATCGTTTGGTGCGTTGTCCCAAGTTTGGTTCCGCCACCGGGTGCATAAAGTTGCTCTTCAAAACGCCCGTCGGAGCGAATTTTTGTAGCTAAAATGCCTTTTCCTTCGGGAACGGCACCGATAACCGCCGCGCCCGCGCCGTCGCCGAAAATAACACAGGTCGAACGGTCGGTGTAATCTACATACTTGGTCAAAACTTCAGCACCGATAACCAACGCATAGTTAATTTGACCGGTGCGAATCATCGATTCCACCATCGTTAAACCGTATAAAAACCCTGAGCAAGCCGCAAAAATATCCATACCGGCAGCATTTGTTGCGCCGATCCGGGCTTGGATCAGTGCGCCGGTTGACGGCATAATCTGATCGGGTGTGGTCGTCGCACAGATTATAATATCAATGTCTTCTGCGGATAAACCGGCTCTATCAAGGGCAAGTTGCGCGGCTTTTACGCCGAATTGCGAAGTATATTCGTTATCGGCAGCTTTATGGCGTTGCTTGATTCCGGTGCGCGAAATTATCCAGTCGTCAGTTGTTTCAACGAGCTTTTCCAAATCGGCATTGGTCAAGACACCACTTGGATAAGCGTGTCCCATCCCGATTATTCCTGCATTTGACATCAATTTTATTCTTTTGTCTTGACTTCGATTATTTGACGACCTTTATACATCCCCGTTTCCGGGTTTATTCGGTGCGGTTTTAACGCTTCGCCCGAATCTTTATCGATAAAGTATTGCGGAACTTTCAAAGCATCGTGTGCTCGGCGTTGGCGTGTGCGCGAATGCGAATGTCGTCTTTTTGGATTTGGCATAATTTCCTCGAATATTAATAATAAAAGGTTAATTGTAAATTGGGTAGTTGGCAAATCAATCTATTAAAAATCAGCAATTAACCATTTTCAGTTACTTTAAATTTTTTAGAGATGCCCAACGCGGGTCAATCTCATTTTCCTTACATTTACAATCTATCAAATTTCGGTTTGCACCGCACTTCGGGCATAAACCTTGACAATCTTGCTGACAAAAAACCTGAAGCGGCAAATTTAATAAAATCTGTTCACGAACAAGTTCGATCAAATCTATTTTGCTGTCATCAATTATCGAAACTTCCAGATCATTTGTCTCAAGTTCTGCTTCTTTTGCCTCCGTATAATGTTCGGGAGCAATAAACACCGCAATAAACGAAATATCTAGATCAATTTCGACATCTTGCAAACAACGACTGCAATCAATCGCGATTCTGACAAAAATATTGCCTTCGACATCGGTCTGGACGATTCCTTGTTTCAAATTCACTTGCGCCCGCAACTCGTTTATCAAACTTGCCGGTTCATTTTCCAAACCGACATCTTCAGGCGCAAGCGTAAAATCGAACGAAGTTTCCGAATTTTTTAATGTCGTTAAATCAACAATCATTACTGACAGAAAAATTTTGCGGTTGAACACAGCGCACAACCGCAAAAGAACTTATTATAGCGACTGTGTTGGATGTGTCAAACCGAGTTTAAATTCACCTGCAAATTTGTCGCTACTCAGGTCGAAGAATAAGTTAATATTTTTACAGAGGCTTATTTTTATTTTGTTGGATGATCATCATGGAATTAATTTTATCGGTTGAAACGGTTTCCGATTGTCCGTTTGCCCAAACAATTTCGATTTTTTCAACTTTGGTTGCATCACCTAACCCGACGTGAATTACTTGGTCATTATTTGAAGCATAACTTCCGCCGCTGACCAAATCAAAGCGTTGACTAAGTTTTGCCGTTGTAACATATACCGTTGAGCCAATCGCATCTTTTGGTGTTTTTTTCGTGGTGTCGCCGACGAGTTTGATCTCTAACCAATTGCTTTTTGTATCATTTACGTTTTTCAAAACAGTCGGTGAACTGTCCATCCCGGAAATAATCACATCCGAATTGCCGTCGCCGTCAAAATCGGCAATCGCCAAACCACGCGCTAAAATCGGCTGATCTAATCCACTGTTGGGTGCTGCCGCTACACGCTCGAACCGCAATTGTCCTTTGATTTGTTTATGACCATTTCTGAATAGTAAAATTTGCTGTGCAAAACTCGTTCCCCATTGAAAATTATCAACCACCGGATAAACGTGACCGTTGCCGACAATCAAATCTTTCCAGCCGTCATTGTCAAAATCCAAAAACGCCGTTCCCCAGCCCAAAAAAGGAATCGAAGTTTCGCCCAATCCGGCTTGAAAAGTAATGTCTGTAAAATTTGTGTCACCGTCATTGCGGTATAAAACATTTGAGTCATCGGAAAAATTTGTAATCTGAAAATCAACTTTCCCGTCATTATCATAATCACCGACGGCAACCCCCATTCCGGCTTGCTCGCGTCCGTTTTCATTGAGCGCAATGCCTGATGGATAACCGGATTCTTCAAATGTCCCTTCGCCTTTGTTTATGTAAAGTTGTTTGGGCGTTGAATCGTTTACGACCAGCAAATCGAGGTCTTTGTCATTATCAATGTCAACAAAAACCGACGAAAATCCGTAATATTTCTCACTGTCGCTTACACCGACCTTATCACCGACTTCTTCAAATGTTCCGTCCGGTTTTTGATGAAAAAGTTTGTCTTTGGCACCGGTCAAACCGCGCGGACCGCACATCACGGGCTGTCCGCGAAATTGACAAAAATTGCGCCCGCCGGTTTTATCTTTTTCAACGTCCGCCGGACTTTGCGGCAAATTCTTTAGATCGAATTCGAGATATGCAGGAACAAACAGATCGAGCCGCCCGTCTTTATCGTAATCGCCGAAGGTTGCGCCTGTGTGCCAGCCTTTGATCGCTAAACCGATTTTCGGTGCGACATCGGTAAAAGTTCCGTTTCCGTTATTGTGATAAAGCCTTGAGATACCGTAGTTTCCCACAAAAATATCGGCAAAACCATCATTATCGTAATCACCGACGGCAACGCCCATTCCCCAACGCTCATTGGCAACTCCTGCTTTTTCCGTAACATCTTCAAATTTCCAATTGCCGAGGTTTCGAAACAGCGCAGATTTCGGGGCTTTTTCCTTTCCGAGTTCGGCATTGATAGTCGAACCGTTAAGTAAAAAAACGTCAGGCTTTCCGTCATTATCAAAGTCAATGATCGCAACCGTGCAGGCAGTTGTTTCGATAATATAATTTTTTTCTTTGGTGCCCGAAACACACTGGAAATTTTTCATTGCTGTTTGTTGCGTGACGTTTTCAAAGATTTTCGCCGCTTTTTCGTCAATAATTCCGGTTGTTCGCTTTGACGTATAAACTTTTGCTTCGCCCGTTGAGACACCTTCGGTTTGTCCAAAAACGGAAACCGTGAGCATCAAAATAATTAGTGCCGGAAATGAAAAACTTTTTTTATAGAACATAAACTTTAAAAAGAACTGCGCGATTCTCAGAATGAGCGCACATAATTAACCAATGAAGCGATTTCTTTTGAACTTAATTTCTTTTTAAAAGCAGGCATTCCGCCTTTGCCTTCATTAATTATTCGCGCTATTTTTTTTTGACTCATTTTTTTTGTATTTCTGCCGGTCAAATCGGGCGAATCTAAAAGCAGACCTAATTCGGTATCGCTTTTTCCGCTTGAACCGTGACAACGCGCACAATTTTTTTGATACAAATCGCGGGCAGAATTGTTTTCGCCGAACGTGAATTTATGTTCATCGGAGAACACAACTTGAGTGCGGACAACAAATACGGCAACCCCCGCGAATAGAAACACAAATAAAATTAATATCTTCAACATTTTCTGCATAATTATTGATCAAATCGTTTTGATCTGTCGGCTGATTGTGGTTTTGATGTAATCATTGAGTTTCGGGTTTATCGCAAAGTAGCTAAATAGTCCAGTTTTTCCCAATTGGTTTGAAACAATTTCAAATCGTGTGTGTGAAACGGCAAACTTTCATTGCCGATATTGGCTCTCGATTGTAGAAAATTACTCGCTAATGCCGTAACTTGCGGATCGTCCTTCAAGTCTTTGAAAATTGCCGATTGTTTTTTTGATTCTTCGCGCATTCCTAATTTTTGATAAATAATTATCAAATTGTAATGCGACGAAACGTCTTCGGGGTCAATCGCCAAAACCTGCTCATAAAAACCGCGCGCGATCTGTAACTGATTTTTGCGCTCCTCCGGTTCAACCGTGTCACTTTTTATCTTGGCTAATTCACCGAGTTGTTGAAGCGTCAGGCGGTCTTTCGGATATTTTTCCAATACCTTTTTGAAGTTCGCTTCCGCTTCGTCCAAACGGCTTTGAACGCGGTCAATTTTACCCGATTGATAAATCGCCCGATAATTGTTTGCATCCAATTGCAAGGCTTTATTTATAAGTTTATCGGCTTCGCGCCAACCGCCCAATTCCATTAGCGCAAGGGCTTTATTGGTTAAAGCAAAAGGCATATAGTCTTTTACATCAGCATCGATAACTTCGTCAAAAGCATCTGCCGCTTGCGGAAATTGCCGTTGGTCGAGCAGCGAAATCCCGTAATTATTCCATCTTCGCCAATCGGGAACGGCTTTCGGGTCAATTGCCTGAGCTTTGTTAGTTTCACCGATAAGCAGAATTCTTTCGGATTTTGCCATTTCAACTATCGGATAATCTGCCGATTTTCCGAGCGCGTAATCGCTGAAAACCCGCGTAAATCGCCGATACTGAAGTTTTGCCGTCAACTTTATCTGTCCGCCGATGTTGTTTGGAACAGTAAATTTATAACGCGCCAAATCTGAACGCCCTGATTGAATCGCTAAATTATAAGCTATAACTTTTGTTTGCCATATAAAATGCAAATCATTATAAGTGCCGTCACTTTTGACCAGATGCGTTTTGTAAGCGTGTGAGTTTTCGTCCAAATTACCGTCAGGTTTTATAAAGCCTGATTTATAGAGTGTCTTTCCGGTTTCATCAGCCACGGTGAATTCAACAAAAGCCTCATAAAAATCACGCAATTCGGGCGGAAACGAATGTCCGATATTTTTATTCGTAACAATCACATCCGCCGTAATCGTGTCGTTCTCTTTAATTTTGAAATCCTTGTGATTAACCGGCGCAACTAATTTTTCTTTTTGTTTGCCCGCGCCTTGAATATGAAGCGCAAAAATATCTACGCCGAGTTTGTCATCTTTGAGTGATTTTGTAACTTCTTCGAGTTGATCTTTATAACCGTAAAATGCCGGAATCGCTGTATTTGCCGCCGCCCAACGATGTGATGCAATTATTCCGTCTTTCGCCGAAACATCAAAATACTTGGCTGGCACATCCTGCATATGGCAGGTGTTGCAGGTTTCTTTGTTGCGAACATAAAACGGGTGCGGCGATTCCTTTGAAAAGGACGACATTTGCAATTCATCACCGACGGCAAATGCTCTTATAAATTTATAATCGTTTAGCTCGTGCGGAACTTGCGATTTATGGCACGAAGCGCAAAATTCGGGCTTTTTCATCAAATCACGCATTACCGCGCGGCGATGCGACGGAACATCATTTAATATTTCCTGATCTGTGGCTTCACTTATTTTCGTTCCATCCTCTTTTTGAAGCAATGCCGGCTGTCCCATCGTGTATCCGCCGATGCCTTGCCCGTTCACCGCTTCTATCGAATGACAGACGATACAAGAAACCCCATCTTCATCAAACGGACGATCTTTGAATTGCGGTTTATCGGTCAATACACCCGAAAAAAGTGCGGTCGGATTATGGCAGGATTCACAATGACGCGTAAAAGCAATATTTTTTTGGGCGATTAAATCATTGACATTTTTCTGATAAAAAGGTTCGCGGAAACTGTTGGCGTGTGCCGATTCGCGCCATTGCGGATGCATATCGGTGTGGCAAGTTGCACATCTTGCGGCAGTCGTAAAGTCTTCGGCTTTGATAAATTTACCGTTAAAAGTATTTGCGTTTGAAGGTGAAAACGGTTTTTCTTTGCCAAATCGAAAGTCGTAACTCTCGGTTATCCATCTATTATATTCATCAGCCGTCATTTTATTGCTGTTGACCTGATTTATACTAAAAAAAGAAAAACCGAACAATAAAAACATTATTGCCACTAAAACTTTGATGGTTCTCGTCTTCATAGATTTTATATTGATAAAACGAAATTGAAATATAATTTTATCTGTCAAAAATGCTATACGCAACTAATCCTATATTCCAGTCAGCAAATTTGGACATTTTTTTTGAAGTTCAATAATATTTACTATATTCTCTTATGGTTATTTCCACACACCTAAAAAGGCATCCGCCAATCTGTCGCGCCACGCAGTCCAATTATGTCCGGTTTCACCTTCTACATAAGTTACATCAAAACCTTTCTCTTTCAACAATTTAACAACCTTACGCGAATCTTCAACTCCTTCAAGCGTGCCGTCATCGAAATAAAATTTGTATGGAGTTTTGCCGTCGAGTTTCTCTAAATCTTTGACCACGCGCTCGTTATCAATCCAAAACGACGAACTTTGTCCGCCTATGCGCCCGAAAATATTCGGATACTTCAAACCGACATTCAACGCCGTAATGCCGCCCAAACTCGCGCCCAACACCGCGCGTCCATCGCGTGATTTGATCGTTTTATATTTTGCATCAATCACGGGAACAACTTCTTCCGCCAAAAATTTCGCGTAATCATCATTCGCCCAATATTCCTTCATACGATCTTTCGGGTCTATAAAAACCATAATAAAAGGGTCTATTTTTTTTGCTCTAATAAGTGCCGATAGTATAGTTATTGCACTAGCACGGTTGATATATTCACTTCCGTCTTGAAAATAAAGGGTAGGTAAAGACTGTCTACTTCTTGGAATATAAACTTTAACCTTCCGCTTACCAAATATTTTGGAATCAATTTCAACTTCTTGAATTTCACCGGTCGGATACAACGAACCCGCAAAAATAAGCACTTTTTGTTCAATCCACTTGGTCGGCTTGTAATCCGGCATTGTAAAAAACGAGTTTTCGCCGCCGACACCGTTATCGACTTTATTCGGATTTAACGGATCATTTATCCATATCCCCTCAACGATCAGTTTGTATTCGACTCTGGCGGTTGGCGCAAAATTCATCGAAAATATTTTCAAAGTTCCATCATCGGAAAAATCGGCAAACTTAAAGTTCTCACCGCTAGGCTTCCAACTGTTAAAGTCACCTGCAACTTGAACATTTTTGGCATTTCCACGATAAACAAGAATTGCTAATCCTTCTCCATTTTTGCAACTCCAAAATTCGGGACTTCGTTTCAAACCTTCTGCCAAATCATTTTGTGGCGCGACGGATTGATTATTTCGCCAGTCCGAAAAACAACTTTCTTCAAGTTTTAAGTTTAAAATATTTTGTAAATTTGGATTATTCGGTAAAGGTTGCGGCACGCCAATCGTGATATTTTTTTCGGTGGTTTCTTTCTTCCCCAAAACATAACGATTATAAACAACATCCGGCGTGTCGAGATTTTTGCCTGCCTGCAAATTGACGGCTAATCTGATGAACTGCGCCATTGACCACGCGAGCGGCGTTGCCGAACCTGTGCCTTCGCCGAATTTCAGTTCGGGAACGAATTGTTTGTCTATATTTTTCGGCGTTTCGGATTTGTCCCAGATTTGTTCGGGAATCATTAAACCTTCGTTGGCGAAAGCTAACATTGCATCAAGTCGTGTTTCTGCTTTTACTTTCCAACCATAAATGTATTCACCTCTAGTAACTCGTGAATTAAATTTTTCGTAATTTTTTGCAAAATCAGAACGCGCAAGCTCATATTGCCCGCGTTCGCCCGCCAGCAATGCCCAAAGTCTGCCGGTGCCGGAATATGTGCCGTCGAAATTCCAGCGTCGTCCGTCGGGTTGTTCGCCGTAGCCGTCGTGGTTGTAACGGTAAAACGATTCGCCGCTCGGCGTGTTGACTTTGATTTGCGAGTCAATAACTTCTAACGATTTGACGATTAACGGGTCGTCGGGCGATTTTATGCCGAGACGGACTAATTCCAAAAATCCCGCGTCCACGATTTCGTTTTCAAGAAACGCGCCCGAACTGTTGCTGAGTTCGATTTTTTCGCCCGCGTCGGGTTTGCCGTTTTTCGTCAAACGAACGTAATAATTGCCGTCGCCGAATTTGCCGTTCGTCGTCGCCGTCCATTTTTCGATTGATCCCTGCCAATCGTCAGCCGTTTTCAGGTAAAGATTCGCCGATGTTTCGTCATTATTTTTCCGCGCAATTTCCGCCGCGCAAACGAGTCCCGCGATTTCCGCCGCAATCGTCGAAGGCGAGTAACCCGGCTTTTCTTCCCAGCGTTCCTGCGGCGTTCGCGGTCCGTTTTTGACGAGAAAATCCGCCGCTTTCTTAACGTGATTTTCATACGTCGCCTTATCAAAACGCTTCAGTTGATACGCCATAATCAGCGGATAACCGACTTCATCCATTTGCAGTCCACCCCAACCGTTGCGCCCGTCGAGCCACGAATTCTGCGGAAAACTGCCGTCCGCTTTCTGCTGAATATTAAACAAAAAATCCAACGCCCGATTCGCTGCCGCCGTATCGCCGAGCGCAAGATAAGCCGTAAAAACCTGATACAAATCACGCGCCCAAACCAGATGATAACCGCCGCCGACATCCTCGTTCGCATTCTTGCCGCCGCCCCACGGAATCGTCAACGACGCAACATTCGCGCCGCGCACAGTCTTATCTTCCTGCGCCTTCAAAACCATCGCCGCCATATTAAACTGCGCCTGATATTTCGCTTCAACCTTCGGCAAATTTTTCACATAGTCAGACCAAGTTTTTTCGTATTCGGCTTGGCATTTATTAAAACCTTTTTCAGCCGTTTTTTCGGCGGTTTCGAGTGCGTTTTTTGCTGAATTTCCGAAACTTAAAATCAATTCGATGTCAGTATTATATAAACTGAAATCATTCTTCAACGGTTTAATAGGTCCGCTCGGTCTCCTTCCGAAAAGTTTGCCTCCTGTTTCGGCAATCTGCACGACATTTCCGTTTTCTGCGCGGTCATAAGTCGAATTTAGCCGTCCGTTTTTTCGCAACTGTTCCAATCCGTCATTTATTCCGTAAAATCCATTTGATATTGACAGCTTTTCGTTGGTCTTTTTAAGTTTTCCGCCCGAATCGCTTTCGCCGATGAGCAACGCCGATGTTTTGTCGGCTTCCTGCGAATACAAAACATTTCCTTCACTCCAAGCGGTGTCTTTCATTCCTGTATTTGAAATCGAAGGATCATAATACAAATAAATTTTTAAATTTTTGTTATTTGTTTCAAAATCAATACCAATCAAAATTGAATTACGTTCAACGTCAGTGGTGTAGGTTTTCGTAATCTGCCATTCGCCCGATTTCGCCGTGTTAATCTGCTGAAAACTTAACGAATCGGGGCGCGTAACTTTTATCTCGTGCGTTGCGTCGGCAGTTTCCGTTTCGACTTTTTTCGTCTTCGGATTAACGACGACAAATTCGAGTTTATGAACATTTGCCACCGTCACATCGGGATAATAAACTTCCGTCAACGCGCCGTCGGCGAGCGTGAACCAGACTTTCGATTCCAGACTCGCGCTCGTGCCGATTGCCTGTTTTCCGGCAGTCGCCCATTGCGCGTCTTTCCCCGGTGCACCCGGCGCGAGCGTTTGAGCAGAACTTAAACAGGTGAGAATGCCTGAAGTAAAAAGCACCAGCATTACATGAAAGATATGTCTGAAAAGTTTATTACGACGCTGATTGATGTGTTTAAAGCTCATATTTCAA
>JANMAA010000200.1:0-7639 GCA_031359215.1 Acidobacteriota bacterium
CCGCGAAACACGCGAAATAAACGAAAAAAGAAAAAATATTTTGTTCTATTTTTCGTGTCTTTCGCGTGTTTCGCGGGCAAAAATTAGTTTGAACAAAGATTTTTATTCTCTCCAAACTCGTGATAAGATTTTCAATTACTTTGTATAAGGATAAGTTGTCATTGGCAAACTTCGGTTGATTATAAAAACCGTTTCCATCCCAATTGCCAACTACTAATTAAATGGATAAATTTTTGATACGAGGCGGAAACCCGCTTACCGGAAAAGTTGAAATAAGCGGTGCGAAAAATTCTGCTTTGCCGTGTTTGGCGGCGACGCTTTTATCTGCTGAAACCGTTACTTTGCACAATGTCCCTTATGTTAAAGATTTAATTACACAACGCCGATTGCTCGAAGATTTGGGCGCAACCGTTTTAACGCCTGAACTTCGCACACATAAAGTTTCTGCTAAAAACGTCGAAGTTTTTGAAGCTCCATACGAACTCGTCAAAACGATGCGGGCAAGTGTTTTGGCGTTAGGTCCATTACTGGCGCGTTTCGGACAAGCGAAGGTTTCGCTTCCCGGCGGCTGCGCTATCGGAACTCGTCCGATTGATTTGCATCTCCGTGCTTTTGAACAACTCGGTGCAACCGTTTCGCTCGAATCGGGCGATGTCGTGGCGCGTGCGCCGAAAGGAAGGCTGATCGGTGCGGAAGTTTCGTTTGAAAAAGTTACCGTTACGGGAACGGAAAACGTAATGATGGCGGCGGTTTTGGCGAAAGGCAAAACAAAAATTCACAATGCCGCCTGCGAACCCGAAATCGAAGATTTAGCCGAACTTTTAAATAAAATGGGTGCGAGGATAAAAGGTGCGGGCATGGAAACTATCGAGATTAACGGCGTTGAAGGATTAAGCGGCGCGGAACATACGATTATCCCTGACCGCATTGAAACGGGAACTTTTATCATTGCGGCGGCGATCACGCAAGGCGAACTCGAAATCAAGAGTTGCAATCCGCAACATCTAACCGCCGTCATCGAAAAACTTCAGGAAACAGGTGTGGAAATAGCCGAACTCAATCAAAGCACTTTATTGGTCAAATGTTCTTCCAAAGGCTTGACAGCAAAAGATGCTACGACCGAACCGCACCCGCATTTTCCAACCGATATGCAGGCACAATATATGGCTTTGATGACGCAATCCGAGGGGACATCAACTATCATTGAAACTATTTTTGAAAATCGTTTTATGCACGCCTCGGAACTTATCAGAATGGGTGCGGATATTCAAATTGCGGGAAATACGGCAATTGTTCGCGGCAAAACTCAATTGATGGGTGCAAAGATTATTGCGTCTGATTTACGAGCCTCGGCTTCGCTGGTTTTAGCGGCATTATGCGCGTCGGGTGAAACGCTGATTGACCGCGTTTATCACATTGATCGCGGTTATGAAACAATCGTCAAAAAACTCCGCTCGGTCGGTGCAAATATCGAACGTATTACCGAAAATCTGACAATGACCGCTGAATAATCTTCGGCGAAATTTTGTTCGGGAATTGTCCAAATTTCTTTCGTATGATTTAATAATAACTTCGATATGAGTCAAGAAAATTGTCTTTTTTGCAAAATCATTACGGGCGAAATTCCGTCGTCAAAAGTTTATGAAGACGATGTTTGCATAGCTTTTAACGACATCGGTCCGCAAGCACCGGCGCACATTTTAATTGTGCCGCGCGAACATTTTGACTCGCTCGACAAAGCCGAAGAAAAGCATAGGGAAACACTCGGACATTTACTTTTAACGGCGGCGGAAACGGCTCGTCAAAAAGGCTTTGCCGACGATGGTTATCGCGTAGTAATCAATACCAACGCCGATGGCGGGCAGACGGTTTTTCATTTGCACGTTCACTTACTTGGCGGACGACCTTTTATCTTTCCCCCGGGATAAATCAAAAAATTATAGTTATGAGAATGATTTTTATCACTTTATTTCTGGGTTTAGTTGCGTTTCTTTTTGTCAATTGCAAATCTGACGAAGTTAAAAATGTCAATGAAAATAAGGTTGTCAACCCCACACCGGCAACAAATGAAAATCAAAACACGGCTAAAAAAGAAGATGTTCCCGTTCCGGTTTTTACCGACGCGGACACGGCTTTGACCGAAGGAAATAAATATCTCGACGCAATCGAAACAGAGAAAGCAATTGATGCTTTGAAGCAAGCCGTTAAGTTAAATCCCGATCTAGCCGAAGCCTATTTTCAACTCGGAATCGCTTATTCGCTTCGTGAAAAAGAGGAAGAGAATTTGCAAATCGTCCCTGAAGCAACACCGACTCCGGGCAAAAAAGGCAAAAAAGACGAGCCGGTTTTGAGCAATTCGGACAAAGCTTTTGCAAACGCGGCAAAAGCTTATGAAAAAATCCTCAAAAAAAATCCGAAAGATGCCGCCGCACATTTTAATCTCGGACGTTCTTACAACAAACTCAATAAGGACAAGGAAGCCGAAAAATCTTTGCGTCAAGCCGTTAAACTCAACGACGAAGACAGCGAATATCAAACCGAACTCGGCGCGATTTTGATAAAACTGGCGCAATATGACGAAGCTGTGCGGGTGTTAAAAAAAGCTAATCAACTTGATGAAAATAATTCCCACGCACAGGATTTGCTCGAAAAAGCCGAAGCCGGCAAAAAACGGATCGATTTTGCCAACAAAGATAATCCGAAGTCGGACAAAACTCAAATTGTCGATAAACCTGTGACGGAAAAGCCGAAATCTAAAGAAAAACCGAAATCCAAAGATACGCCTGAAGAAAAAGACACACCAATTCCGAAGGCGGGAAATAGCAATAAGTAAGCAATAATAAGAACTTAAACTTAAAATTATTTGGAAGATTTTTATCCATTTAATATTATCTGCGTCCAAATCACACATCTCTAATTTCATTTGTATCAACTTGACATAAAACTCAAAAGAATCAACGATAAAATGATGAAAATAGAACTCGAAGCCTCGCAAAATCTTTCGTTGGAGCGAAAAATCAAAATGCACGAAGCTCGTGAAGCGATTATTGATCGCTTGGCGCGTGATTTGCCAACGAACATTGACCTTGAACGATTTTTGCGCGTCGTTGTTTCGGAAATTGGGCGAATGATTCAGGCTGACCGTTGCGACCTTTTGCAACTGACGGCGGACAGCGAACTTCGCATCAGCCACGAATGGCGCAAAGATGACACAATTCCACCGAGTTTAGGCACAACGATTCCGATTGATGCCAAACGACTTGCTGAAACCTTCGATATTTCCAAGCCGATTCGCATCAATGACACATCGAAGGCGAAAGACGCAACGCTTCGATTTTTTACCAAAGCACTCGAAACGCGCTCACTTTTGATTATACCGATTACTTTGAGCGGAAAAGTTCTTGGATTACTCGGACTTCACGACACAAATGCGCCGCGTGAATGGCTTGACGAGGAAGTTACTTTTCTCGAATCAATCGCGCAACAACTCGCTATCGGCTATCAATATACGAGTCTTTACGTCGCGCAAGAACAAGAAACACGGCGCACCAACGCACTTTTGGAAATTGCCAACACGCTCAATTCTCATTCGGATTTTAAGATTGTTTCCGCCAAAGTTTTAGAACAAGCAATCGGACTTGTCGGCGCAGATTACGGCGCACTCGGCGTGCTTGACCAAACGGGCAAAAAAATCTCGCTTGCCTCGTTCAAATACGCGCCAAATGTCGAACCGAATGCGGTTTTGCAAATGATTGAAGAACATAACCAATCGCTCGACATCGAACCGTTTCCTGCCTTGAGCGACATTATGCGCGAAGGCAAAACGATGCGCTTGGTTGATACGCAATTGCCGTTTGCGATTCGGCTGATTTTTAATTCGCAATTCGGTGGAAAAGCCGCGTTGATTACGCCTGTGCGCGTCGGCGGACAAGCGTTCGGATTACTCGGATTTGTATGGAGCGAAGAGCGCGTCAAACCTTTTGAAGACCACGATGTCGCGTTGGTTGAGGGAATTTCGGACCAAATCGGCACGGCACTCGAACGCGACCAACTGAGCGCGGAAGTGATGCGTTTAAAGTCGGAACTTCATCAAAAACACAGCGAAATTATCGGACAAGCCGCGACCATTCGCCGTTCAATCGAACTTGCGTTCAACGTCGCCGACACAAATACAACCGTTTTAATTCAAGGCGAATCTGGGACGGGAAAAGAATTACTGGCAAATCTGATTCATTACAATTCGGGGCGCGAAGACAAATCGTATATCAAATTAAACTGTGGCGCAATTCCCGAAACTTTGCTCGAATCGGAACTTTTCGGACACGAAAAAGGCGCATTCACCGATGCGCGAACTCAGCGCAAGGGACGTTTTGAAGAAGCCAGCGGCGGCACTCTTTTTTTGGATGAGATCGCCGAAATGCCGCTTTCAGCGCAGGTTAAATTACTTCGCGTTTTGCAGGACGGCGAATTTACGCGCGTCGGCGGAAACGATGTAGTCAAAACCGATGTGCGCGTCATTGCCGCGACCAATGTTGATTTGGAAAAAGCCGTCGAAGATGGAAATTTTCGCAAAGACCTGTTTTATCGGCTCTCCGTTTTCCCGATAACGCTGCCGCCGCTTCGTGAACGCCCCGAAGATATTCACTTGCTCGTATTTTATTTTCTCGAACTTTACAAAGAAAAAACCAAACGATTTGTTGCGGGAATTTCCAAAGAAGCCTTGCTTGCATTGGTCAATCACGAATGGTTGGGAAATGTCCGCGAACTCGAAAATGCGATTGAACGTGCTGTAATTATTGCTTCCGGTCGCCAAATCGAACTCACCGATTTGCCGGAAGCGATAAGCAAACACGCATTTGCCGCATTTGCCCAAGCTCGACAGGAACGTGCCAAAGCCGCCAACGAAGGTCGCTCGATAAACTTGGAAATAGAGTTTCCCGCGACACTGGAAGAAATCGAAAAAAACGCTATCGAACTCGCGCTCGACTATACAGCGGGCGACAAATCACGCGCTTCGCGTCTTTTAAATATCGGCAGAAAAACGCTTTATCGTAAATTAGAACAGTATCAGCAGGAAGATAACTAACCAATTCGTTAAGCGGATATGGCAAATTTGGTGAAGGTTTGCTTTTTGTCGGAGATTGTATTACAAATCAATTTGTGGAAATTATCTGGAAAACCGAATCTAATGAGCAGCATTATCTCTTTCGTCAACAAACTCAGTGGACAGGTGTGAAAGTTCATCGGGCGCGGGTTATGCCGGGTAGAATGCTTGAACATACAGCCGCATTTCACGAGATAAATGTTACGATTGACGGCAAATTGACGACGGAAAAAAGCTTGTCAATCGGTAAAAAAGTTATCACTAAAGGCGGTGCCGGAAATATTTGCCTAACACCTGCCGGACAACCCGTCGGCGCATTTTGGGACAAGCCTTTGGATAATCTGGGGATTTTACTTGAACCGTCTTTTGTCGTTCAGACAGCGGTTGAAAATCGGTTTAATCACCGATTCGAGTTTTCCGAAATTTACAAAGACAAAGACCCTTTGATTCAACACATCGGTTTGGCATTACTCAACGAGGCTGAATCCGAATCATCTGCCGGAAGGCTTTACGCCGATTCCCTGATTCAAACGCTGACTCTGCATCTTTTGAAAAATTACAGCAATGCAAATTCGATTTAGGAAAATTTGAATGGTGGACTTTCAGGTTATAACTTGCGCCGCGTTAAAGAATTTATCAATGAAAATCTGGATGAAGATTTACCGCTTGCCGCGCTTGCTGAAGTCGCCGATTTAAGTCAGTATCATTTCGCCCGTTCTTTCCGCAAATCAACCGGACAGACACCACAACATTATCTAATGCAGCAGCGTATCGAACGCGCTAAAGTGCTCTTGGCAAAAGAAGATTTGCCGATAGTCGAGATAAGTTTGCGAACCGGATTCAAAAATCAAAGTCATTTCACCACGCTTTTCCGCAAATATACTAAATTCACACCAAAACTCTGGCGCGAATTAAAGCTCGCTTGAAGAAATTAACAGGGATTAAAACAAAAAAGATTTTACTTATCCCCGTATATCCCTCTTAACTTCTTGAGCAATTTCAGAACACAAACCGCAAACAGCCGAAAGAGTATTTCCAAACGAATTCCTTAAACTCATTTCAGACTAATAAAAGTCTAAGGAGATTTAAAGATTATGCGAATTTTATCTATTATTTTTAGCATCGTTTTGACAATGAGCGTTTCGGCACAAACGCCTTTATTCAAACAGGAATTTGATGAAGGAACAAAAAAGGGGCAAACGGAAAATTATGAAAATGCCATCGAGAATTACAAAAAAGCATTAATTCTTTCACAACTTGAACAGTCGGAAAATGATTTCGGAGCGCGTATTCATTTTAACCTCGGCGTATGTTTTTTTCATTTACAGCGAAATGATGAAGCCTTTAAGGAATTGACCGAAGCCATAAAATTTAGTCAGGGTAAATATCAAAAAGCGTTCTATGTGATTGGAATGGTGCAAGGCAAACTCGGAAATTGGCAAGCAGCCGAAATTGCATTTCAGCGGGCTGTCAGATTGAAAAAAGATGATGGTGAAGCGTGGTTTGATTTGGCATTTGTTTATTTGCGGCAGAGAAATTTCAATGCGGCGGAAAAAGCATTTCAAAATGCCGTCAAATATAAAAGTATCGGTTCTGCCGACGCACACAATAATATCGGCGTTATTTACGCGCTAAAAGATGATTTCCCGTCCGCCGAAAAAGAATTTAACACGGCTCTGATTATGTCAAACGGCGTGTCAATCGAAGCAATAAATAATCTGCAATTCTGCAAATTATACAAACAAAAGGTGAATAAAAATTTGTTGGCGAAATTGGAATTCAGCCAAATTCAAAGTAGTAAAACCACAAATTAGTATTTTGGTAAAAATTAAATGACCGGAGGATCAATGGAAAAAGAACAAACAATAATGGCAATTTTGAAACTTTACGAACTGCGCCGCAATGAAAAAATGCGTCAGGCACGGTCTTGGTTTTTTCAGAATTTGCACCGCAATCAGCGATGGATATTATCAATCTTTATCGTAGCGGCGAACAGGCAAGTGCTAATTTCCGAATGGTAACATCTTTTTGGGACATGGCGGCATCATTCGTCAATAACGGTGTAATGGATGAGAAAATATTTCTCGACGCAAACACTGAACATATTTTCGTTTATGCCAAAATACAACCTTTTTTAGCGGGAATCCGGCGGCTTTTTGATGAGCCGGACTATCTTTTACATCTGGAAGAATTGGTTTTGAAAGTTCCGCACATCGAAAACAAGATCGAAAATAGAAAAAGGCTGGATACTATTTGGACGAAAAATTAGCACTGAATATTATTTCATTTATGCCGAAGCTTAGTCTTTCTTGACCGGGCTTCGGCATTTTAAGCGCAAAAAAACAGACTTTAAAACGTCTTTGGTTAGCTAGACTTAGCGACAACTTAATTTAAAAGGTTCTACTGGGAATTTAGTGGAAAGTGGTAAAATCGTCAAATGTTTACCGAACAATTTTTTGATTTGCTGTTAGATTTTGGGGATGAGTGGATAGTCAAAGAAGTGCGGACTAACTTTGAAACTAAGGAAGTAGATAT
>JANMAA010000201.1:0-4155 GCA_031359215.1 Acidobacteriota bacterium
CGCGAAACACGCGAAAGACACGAAAAATAGAACAAAATATTTTTTCTTTTTTCGTTTATTTCGCGTGTTTCGCGGGCAAAACTGTCTTCCTAACCTAATGGTTTATGGGTTGAGCATAACTTCTAAGGTGTCAAAACAATTTTGCGCCAATCGTTTTTCTCGACATTAAATTGTTCGTAACCCATCGGTGCTTCCGACAATTTCAAACGATGCGAGATGACAAACGACGGGTCAATTTTGCCTTCTTCAATCGCCGACAGAAGTGACGGCAGATATTTGTGCATATTGGTTTGTCCCATTTTAAAGGTCAAGCCTTTGCCAAACGCCGCACCCATCGGAAATTTATCGAGGAATCCGCCATAAACGCCCGGAATCGAAACCGTTCCACCTTTGCGACAACAGAAAATCGCTTGCCGAAGTGCGTGTGGTCTATCGGTTGCTAAAAAAACGGCAGCTTTGGCGTAATCGAGAATCGAATCGGGCGAAGTGCCGTGTGATTCGAGACCAACGGCATCAATGCACGAATCGGGTCCGCGACCGCCCGTCAAATCCTTTAATTTGTCAAAAACATCCTCGTCATCAAAATTGATTGTTTCCAGATTTTCGTTTTCCGACCTCGCCAAATCAAGGCGGTCAGCATAATGATCAATCAAGACGACTTTCTCCGCGCCGAGCATAAACGCCGATTTGACGGCGAATTGTCCGACCGGTCCGGCACCCCAAATTGCTACCGTATCGCCTTCTTGAATATTGCAGTTTTCCGCCGCCTGATAACCGGTCGGGAAAATATCCGATAAAAATAAAACCTTCTCATCTTCAATCGAATCGGGAACTTTTATCGGTCCGACATCGGCAAACGGAACGCGCACATATTCGGCTTGTCCGCCGGCAAATCCGCCCATCATATGTGAATATCCGAAAAGCCCCGAACCCGAAAAGCCGTAAAGTGATTCGACGGTTTCCGGTGTCGGATTTGAATTGTCGCAACAAGACCACAAATCTTTTTTACAGTAAAAACAATTACCGCAGGCAATCGTAAAAGGCACGACAACCTTGTCGCCTTTTTTCAAATTCGTTACGCTGTTGCCTGTTTCGACGACTTCGCCCATAAACTCGTGTCCGAGAATATCGCCGGCTTTCATAGTCGGAATATAACCGTTATAAAGATGTAAATCAGAGCCGCAAATAGCGGTTTTCGTAATTTTGATAATTGCATCCCGCGAATTCATAATCGTCGGGTCAGGCACGTTCTCAACGCGCACATCGTGTTTTCCATTCCAACATACTGCTTTCATATTTGTAAAAATCCTCCTTGTTCTTTTTCAAATTAACTATTTACTTTTTTGAGCGACTTTGGTTTGTGTGCTGCTTTACCGCCGCTTTTGATGCTTTCAACCAAGTATTCAGAATTGTCTTTCGAGGCGGCAACGTGATGACCTTTGATGTCGGTTGGCGAAGTCAATTTTTTCTTCACTGTTCCGCGTGTTGTGCCCTGCGAAGTTTCCCATTCAACCTTATCGCCTTTTTTTAATTTGTCCGCCATTTTTCAAGCCTCCTTGCCTTTCGCCGTTTCTTCCGTAATTTGCCGACCGAGTTTATTCGGATTGAAATATGCAAAAAAGCGCGTGATTTTTTCGCCGTCCGTTTCCAGAATGCTCACGCCTTCGTAATTGATTTCGCCGCCATCCACATTTGTTCCGCTAGTCGTCCATTCGAGCGCGACAACATCCTCAGAGATGATTTTATTGCGAAATTCCGAACTGACTTCGCCCAATGTGGCGTGGTAATTTTTCCAAAACTCACGGGCATTCAATTTGTGAGAATTACCAATTGTAACGACATTGCCAACTTCCGCATCTTCGGCGAAAAGCAACGCAATTTGTTCAACATCGGCGTTTGTTTCCAGATTTTTTAATGCTTCGATAAATTGTTCTGCTATTTTATGTGCCATTTTTTTATTCTCCGATTTTGAGTTCAAAATCTCTAAAATCAGCGGTCTCTGCGTAAGAATAATTGTTTCACGCAGAGACCGCTGATAACGCATTGTAAATTAAAAGTTGTGACAACGTGCATTTGTCAATAAATCTAAGCGGTAGCCGCTTTCGCTTTCGGTAATGCCTCGCGTCCCGAAGGTTGCCCTTCGATTTTCATAATTAAACCCGTTTCCATCAAGCGTTTGAAACGACGTAAATCTTCCTCGACTTGTTGAGACGGTTCTTCACCGAAAAGTTTGGCGACGATTGCGCCGAGTTTTCCCGCCGGAGGTTCATACGTTAAGGTTACGCGAACTTCCGTGCCGCGATTTGTGGTCGGCAAAAATTCAACCGTCCCGGAATTTTTAACTTCCGAAATTTCCGACGATTTCCAGCCGATTTTTTCGTTTTCGACATCGCTCGTCAATTCAGCATCCCATTCGACAGTTGTTCCAAGCGGTGCTTTGGCTATCCAATGTGATGTTTTTTCGCCCGTATTTTTGACCGCTTCGAGATGATTCATAAATTGCGGAAGATTTTCGAAATTACGCCAAAACGCATAAAGTTCCGCCGCCGATTTGTCTATCGTAACCGACTTTTTAACGTGAATCTTACCTGCTAAAAAACCTTTTGCAAAAGCAACTTTTTCGCTTCCATGCTTATTTGTATCCACGTCCAAAGCATCATAAACCTGACAATGTCCGGTTGTTCCGCGCAATGCCAGACCGCCGCCCAAAATCGAAAGAGCCGCACCCGAAACACCGCCGCGCTTGATGCCGTAAGCCAATAGCGCACCGCCTGCCGTCGCCGAAATCACTCTTTCAGCCGGGCTGATGTTAGTGTTCGTATTGGTTAAAATATCCGTTAATGATTTTTCTTGTTTATGTTTCATAATTACTTTTTACCCTTGTTAAGTTAAGTGTTCTGCCGGTTTCGACTCGTTGTTTCGATACGACTCTTTATCAGCGAGAGCCGTTAAAAACGACGGTGAAACAAACGACTTGCTGTCTTTGCCGAGCGCGTGGTTTTCACCGATGCCACCCGCCGACGGTAAAATTCGATTGATAAGTGCGGAAATTTCCGCCGTCAATTCAGGAAATAATGCGTTGGCTTTCGCGGCAAATTGAGCTTGAATCGAAATAATCAATTCCGCGTCGCCGCGCCGACACGCTTCGATAATTTGTTCCGCCGCGCTTTTCGCACTGATTGAAGCCAGCGGAAAAGCATCGCCAATGCTGAACCACGCATACTCCAAATTATTTTTCCCTTTGAAAACCGCATTGACGTGGCTTCCCGTTCGCATCAAGCCGGGGCAAACGGTCGTAACGTCAATGTTATCTTTGGCAAGTTCAACGCGCATCGCGCCCGATAAACCGACTAACGCAAATTTGCTCGCTGAATAAGGCGCAAGATGCGGAACATTGATTTTTCCGCCGATAGATGAAATATTGACAATTTTGCCTTCGCCTATTTCCCGCATTTTCGGGATGACCGCGCTCATCGTGTAGTATGCGCCCCAAAAATGCACATCCAGCGCATCTTCAAAATCTTTTTTGGTTTGCACTTCCAAAGGTCCGACTTGAATCACACCTGCATTATTTATCAGCACATCAATCTGTCCGTAATGATTGCAAACTTGTTCAATCATCCGATCAACTTCGTTTTGATTTCGGACATCACAAACAATTTCCAAAATTGACGCGTCATAGGTTTTCAAATCTTCTTTCGCCCGTTTTAATTCTTCGCCGTTTCGCGCACAAATGGCAATCTTCGCACCTTCACGCGCCAAAGTTCGCGCCAAAACCAATCCGAGTCCGCGCGAACCACCTGTAATTAAAACTGTTTTGCCTTGGAAATTATATTTCCGGCGTGGTTTTCCCCAAACCGTGTAAGCCGTAATTAAGCCGACACCAACCGCTGTTCCCAACCACCAAGCGTCCCTTTTTTTATCTGCCACTTTATAACACCTCTATTTTCTTTATGACTCATATAGGCAAATAAAGTGCCACGCCAAACGATTATTGTGCGGACATTTAATTTTAAGGTTCTACTGGGAATTTAGTGGAAAGTGGTAAAATCGTCAAATGTTTACCGAACAATTTTTTGATTTGCTGTTAGATTTTGGGGATGAGTGGATAGTCAAAGAAGTGCGGACTAACTTTGAAACTAAGGAAGTAGATAT
>JANMAA010000202.1:0-6918 GCA_031359215.1 Acidobacteriota bacterium
ATATCTACTTCCTTAGTTTCAAAGTTAGTCCGCACTTCTTTGACTATCCACTCATCCCCAAAATCTAACAGCAAATCAAAAAATTGTTCGGTAAACATTTGACGATTTTACCACTTTCCACTAAATTCCCAGTAGAACCAATAAAATTATAACCCAAGTTGTAAGTAAATCCTGTGAAAACTCTAATGTCTCTAAAATTGCTAATTGTATTGTCAAATCAAGTTGAGCAGTAGAAAGTCTTTGGTAATAACGCTTTATCACTTTTAACGATTTTGGAATTGCCGAAGGATAGCAGGTTTGGAATCAGTAATTTGAGATAATAATTGTCTTTTTTTTCAAAGTTATGTGGAAAAGTTACGGTCAGTATTTTGTATGAAACTACGAGGGAAAAGCGATAAGATTTTTAATAGAGTCGAATATTTACTTTTCGCCTTCTTCTTTTCCCTGCAAATCGCGCCGCACGAATTTTACCATTTTTTGAATTTCTTCTTCGGTCAATTGATCTTTGAAGGCAGGCATCGGGAGTTTGCCGAATTTTATCTGTTGGTAAATTTCTTCTTCCGATTTTGTCGCCGCTTCGCCGTAACGCAAACTCGGAATTATTTTGTCTTCCATTTCTTTGCCGTTTGCCTCTTGTCCGTGACAGATCGCGCAATTCTGGCGAAACATCGAAGCCTCGTAACTTTTGCTTTCAGTAATATTAAATTCTTTGCGCTGCGAACTAGTGTTTGAACAAGCGAAAACAGCGAACACGATAAATATCAAAACTGCTGTAGTTTTGAACTTTGAACTTCGAACTTTGAACTTTGAACTCACTTTATCGCTCCTTCAATCGGACTCGACGCGCTGGCATAAAGACGTTTCGGCATTCTTCCCGAAAGATAAGCAAGTCGTCCGGCTTGCACGGCTAAGTTCATTGCGGCTGCCATTTGTGCCGCGTCGCTTGCTTCGGCAATTGCCGTATTCATCAAAATTGCGTCCGCGCCGAGTTCCATCGCAATCGCCGCGTCAGACGGAACGCCAACGCCCGCGTCAACAATTATCGTCGCGTCGGGCAATTGTTCGCGCATAATCCGCAAATTTGACGGATTTTGCACGCCCATTCCCGAACCGATCGGCGCGGCAAGCGGCATCACGGCGGGACAACCTGCGTCCAACAATTTTTTCGCCATAATCAAATCGTCGGTGAAATAAGGCAGAACGATAAAACCTTCTTTGACAAGAATTTTGGCAGCTTCGAGAGTTTGTTCGTTGTCAGGCAAAAGCGTAATTTTATCGCCGATAACTTCGAGTTTTATCCAATCGGTTTCGAGTGCTTCCCGCGCTAATCTTGCCGTTCTAATCGCGTGTTCGGCATCGTAACAGCCCGCCGTGTTCGGCAAGATCATCATCTTTTCGTCCAGATAATCGAGAAATGATTCGGTTTTTCCATCCAAAGGCACACGATTGACCGCGACCGTTACCATTTCCGCGCCCGAAGCCGTGTGCGCCGCTTGCATCTCTTGAAACGAGCGATATTTGCCCGTGCCGATAATCAGCCGTGAGCTAAAAGTTTTTCCCGCTAAATTAAATAAATCAGTCATACAATAAGTTTCAGGTTTCAAGTTTCAAGTTTCAAGTTAAGCAAACTTTATTTTCAAATTCAAACAAAAATGCGGACTGAAATATTCAATCCGCCAACCTGAAATCTAAAACCTTGAATCTAAAAACAATTCATCCGCCGCCGACAAAATGAATTATCTCGATTTTGTCCGCGTCGTTGATTTTGATATTTTCCCAATCTTTTTTGCGAACAACTTCCTTATTTAACTCAATAGCAATTCTTTCATCAGGCAAAGAAAAATGCTTGAGCAATTCGGTTAAATTAAAATTTTCGGCGATTTCTTTTGTCTCGCCGTTTATGAAAACTTTCATCACTCAATCCAAAATCCAAAATCTAAAATCCAAAATCGAATTATCCTTGTTGAATGACTCTTCGCAATTCGATCTCTTCGCCTTCGCTCATTGCTCTGACCAAAATTGCGGCGCGTCCGGTTGTGAAATGCGGCAATTGCAGATGGACGATCGCTATTCCGTTACTATCGGTTTTGGCGTGAAAAATCAACGGGCGAAATGATGTGCCGATCACCTTAACCATTACATCTGCACCGCTTAAGCCGATTTCTTCACTTCCGCGCTTAATCAAAATACTGACGGTTTTTCGCATCCCGCCTTTGAAAATCACGTCGCCCAATAGTTCTATCTTTAAGGAATCATCGACAACTTGCTCGAATTTGGCAAAATCCGTAATGATTTCAACCGCTTCAGCCGGCAAAATCATTTCTTCTTCGACGATCTGCACGGCTCCGATTTCTATAATCGTTTCATCAACCACGCTGATCGGAATATCCCAAACCAATTCGCCGGTTGGTTTAGGTATTTCGATTGCATTATTTCCATCGGTTTTGGGCAAATCCGGCGTAATTTCTTTGAGCGGAACTTTCGTTTTTTCTTTGAAAACCTGCGCCAACAAAGTGTCTTCCAGCGTTTGTGTCTTGTCTTCCGTTTTTGCAGCAACGGGTTTAATCTCTTTAGCTTTTGCGACGATCGGTTTGAGTTCTTTTTGAGCGACAAGACGATTATTACGCAGAGCCGACTCCTTCATCGTCATCCGCTTTAAATCTTCGATTCTACCTGCTTGAACCGCCGCACAAATCAATTTATGTTGTTTCTGCAAACGCTCGACAAGAACTTTCTCATCAAATATATCCGCCAACAAATCATCATAAGGCGAACGCTTGCTCGCCAAAATCGTCCCGCGGTCATACACCAAAGACAAAATCAGCGGCGTATCAACACCTTTATCTTCGGTTTGAACGTGATACGTAACACCTTGAAATTCTATATCTGTATTGAAACCGGTTATCACAATTTTTGCAAAATAAAATCGGCGAGAAAAAGGACGGTAGTTTTTAGACAATTGTCCATCTATGAAATTAACACAAGCATTTATTAACGGTCAACGGAAAGTTTATAGTGTTCGGAAAGTTCGCTCTGTTTTTAGTTTTTGCTTCAACAAATTCAACGAACTCGACCAACTTCCTTGACACTAAAACTAGCTTAACTTACGATTGAACTTGTGCAATAATTCTCAATCTTTATTTAATGTGATTTTTTTTGATTAGCTCGTTTTTTTGATACCATATTCTACAGAAAGGAATTAGGAAACTATATATGTCCGAATTTAGTTTAATGGATTACGCACCGCTTGGCGTGATGTTTATTGTCGCATTCGGCTTTGCGGCAAGCCAGATCGTCGTTACACAGCTTGTCGGTCCACGGAAAAGAACGGCGACAAAATTGATGCCGTATGAATGCGGAAAAGACCCGGTCGGTTCGGCACGCGATAAATTTTCGATTAAATTTTATACGGTCGCGGTCATATTTTTGCTGTTCGATATTGAAGTTTTATTTATGATTCCCTTCGCCGTCGCCTTCAAAACACTGATCGCTCAAGAAAAGATCAGTAGTATCGCTTTCGGCACAATCGCATTAGTAGAAATTTTAGTTTTCATTCTGACTTTAGTTGTCGGGTTTATTTACGTTTGGAAAAAAGGCACATTTGAATGGGGCGTTCAAGCGCGCGCTGAAGCACGCGGAGAAGCAAAAGTATTAGCAATTAAGAAGCAGCAACGTATCCAAGAATTAAAACGTGCCGCTTGATAGTTTTGGATTTTGGATTTCCGATTTGCATTCCAAAATCCAAAATCTAAAATAAAACTATGGGTTTAGAAAATACACTATTTGAATCATTGCCGGATGTCATTACGGTAAAACTTGATGCGGTTGTTAATTGGGCTAGAAAATCCAGCCTCTGGCCGGCCACGTTCGGTTTGGCTTGTTGTGCTATCGAGATGATGAACAGCGTTTCGGCGAGAAATGATTTGTCGCGTTTCGGGGCGGAAACTTTCCGTGCCAGTCCGCGTCAAGCCGATGTAATGATTGTGTCTGGACGGGTTTCGCGTAAAATGGCACCGGCTCTGCGCCGCATTTATGATCAGATGCCGGAACCGAAATGGGTGATTTCGATGGGTGCTTGTGCTACGTCGGGCGGAGTTTTCGATAATTATGCAATCGTGCAGGGCGTGGATAAAATCGTTCCGGTAGATGTTTATGTGCCGGGATGTCCGCCGCGACCGGAAATGCTGATTCATGCGATTATGATGTTGCAGGAAAAAGTAATGAATGAGTCAGTTAAAGATCGCCTTGATACGTTTGAAGCCGAATCGCGTCAATCACAAGTTCCCGGCACTCTGCCTGTTACCGAAGGAACGGCTTTGGAAAGAGCAACCGAGGTTGAAGTAGCTAATAAAGAAACTTCGCGCCCATATACTATTCCTTCACGACACGAGAAAAGACGGTCATCATAAATTGTTATATGAACATAGAGATTTTGCTCGAATTTGTCGAAAAACTGAAACTGGAAAACGCATCATGGGTGAAGGATTTCAAGAACACACTGGGTGAAGTTACGATAATTGTTCCGCGTGAATCAATCGTTGATGTTTGTTGGGTTTTAAAAACTAAACACGGTTTTAATTTGCTTGCCGATTTATGCGGTGCTGATCGTGGACCGGAAGAGGATCCGCGCTTTGAAGTCAATTACCATTTGTTTTCAACTAAGCATCATAATCGTCTGCGGTTGAAAGTTTTGTTAAGCGAAGACGCGCCGAACCTCGGAACAGTCGTAACGGTTTGGAAAACAGCAAATTGGCACGAACGCGAAACCTTTGACTTATTCGGAATAAATTTCGACGGTCATCCCGATTTGCGTCGTATTCTGCTTCCGTCGGATTTCGATGGACACGCACTTAGAAAAGATTATCCGTTGCGCGGTTACGAGCCGTATAGTTTGACTTAAAGCAGTTATTAGTTATTAGTCAACATAAAACTGATAATTGCTAATTGCTAACCGAATTTATGAGCGTTGCAGTAGAAAATATACCGAGCCAATTTGAAGTCCTTGACCAATCGTTAGATTCGCAGATGACGCTTTCGATGGGACCGCAACATCCTTCGACGCACGGCGTTTTGCGTCTCGAACTCCAACTTGACGGTGAGATGGTCATCAAAGCCGTTCCCGACATCGGCTATTTGCATACGGGAATGGAAAAACTGTTCGAGTATAAAAAATATCAGCAAGGCATCGTCATTACCGACCGGATGGATTATTTGAATCCTTTGGGTAACAATTTGGCGTATGTTATGGCGGCGGAAAAACTTTTGCAGCTAGAAATTCCAGAACGCGCACAAGTTATCCGTGTAATGTTTTGCGAATTACAGCGCATCGCATCGCATATGGTTTGGCTCGGCACGCACGCACTCGACATCGGAGCGATGAGTCCGTTTTTTTATTGTTTCCGTCAGCGCGAAAAGATTTTGAATTTAATCGAAGCCGCGTCGGGCGGACGAATGACACCGAGCTATTTTCGCATCGGTGGTTTGATGATGGATTTGCCCGCCGGTTTTGAACGCCGCGCCCGGCAATTTCTCGCTGATTTTCCCGCCGCGCTCGAACAATTAGAAACGCTTGTTACCGGAAATACGATTTGGCAAAGCAGAACGAAAGGCATAGGCGTTATCACAGCGGAAGAAGCAATTGATTGGGGTTTGACCGGACCGTGTTTGCGCGGCAGCGGCGTTAGCCTCGATTTGCGCCGGGATAATCCGTATTCGGGTTATGAAACTTATGATTTTGAAGTTCCGGTCGAAGCAGATGGCGACGTTTGGGCGCGCTTCCGTGTCAGAATGCGTGAACTTTACGAAAGTTATAAAATTGTTCGGCAAACCTTAGATAGATTAAAGCCCGGACCAATCAAAGCAGACGCGCCGAAAGTAGTTTTGCCTGATCGTGACGATATGCGAAAACATATGGATTCGCTGATTCATCATTTCTTGATTGTCGCTGAAGGTTTCAATGTTCCCGAAGGCGAAGTTTATCACGCCATCGAAGCATCGAAAGGCGAACTCGGCGTTTATATGAAATCAAACGGCGGACCGAAACCCGAAAGAGTTCATTTCCGAGGTCCGAGTTTTGTCAATCTCGCCGCGCTGCCCGTGATGAGCGAAGGCGAAATGGTCGCCGATGTCGTGGCGATTATCGGTTCGCTCGATATTGTTCTGGGTGAAATTGACAGGTAAAAATTATGACGGACAATCAAGAGAAAGAACTGTTTAGCACACTCGCCGCTTTGGTAACGGGAGTTAATATAATCCAATCCGACGTTAAGGAATTGAAATCCGACGTTGTGGGATTGAAGTCCGATGTTACGGAATTGAAATCCGACTTTGCGGGATTGAAGTCCGATATTCAAATCATTAAAGAAACCCAGAATGAACATTCTCGAATCTTAAACCGCCTAGACGCGAAAACGGATACTATTGCAGAAACGGTTATGACAAATGACAAGCGTTTAACCGTCGTCGAAAAAGATTTGTCTAATTTACGCGGCGGAATTCATTAATTAAATAATGAGAAATAAACACTCAAAATTTGGATTTTTGACTTTGCTGGTTGGAATTTTCTTCGTGAACAATTTCAATGCTCAAACGCCTGTTTGTAATCTAGAGTTTGATATTTTTGAATTTAGTATTAATCAACCAATTAATGCAGTAGATGTAGATGGTGTAAAAGCAGTAAATAATGCAAAGACAGTAGATAATGCAAAGGCTATTTTAACTGATTTAACAACTAATAAAACAAACAAGTCTTCGGATATTACCAAAACGCCTTTATTTAGGGTTCTACTGGGAATTTAGTGGAAAGTGGTAAAATCGTCAAATGTTTACCGAACAATTTTTTGATTTGCTGTTAGATTTTGGGGATGAGTGGATAGTCAAAGAAGTGCGGACTAACTTTGAAACTAAGGAAGTAGATAT
>JANMAA010000204.1:0-23027 GCA_031359215.1 Acidobacteriota bacterium
CTTTTCTCCATTTTGGGATGCGGTTGAGAATGCCGCACAACATTTAACATTTTTTAATGAAAAGGCTAATACATTATCTGGAAATGCGGATGAGTATTATCGCAAATTGGATCGCAGAAAACATACTTTTCCGATTTTTCCTGTTCAACTCGATACGATTCCTGACCCTACGGATGAAATCGAAGAATTACGCCGCATCGTTCGCTTAGGGCAAACAAACTTTCACTTCGCTAACATTTGGGAACATCGCAGAACACGAGAAGTGTTGATAGCTGGTTTTCGGACGCTTGGCGAAGCAGTAAATAATCTTGGCTCGACAATTGAATATTCGATTTCTAATTTGCAGCAGTCTATTTCTTCGGACTTGGCGCGAGTCGTTGACGAGCAAATCAAAACCCGCGAGTCAGTTGACAAAACTCGTGAATCTATTGACGAAACTCGTCAATCAGTGGACAACACAGGCGCGGCGGTTGACAAGCGGCTCTTGGAACAAAATCGAATGCTTGATAATATCCAACACGACCGTGAGCCGAAACTGAGGGACATTCCTTCAAAGCATTAGAGTTAATATCACGCCGTCGCCCAACAAATCAATGGACGTGAGGGCGAAACAGCGACTTTCTAGGTTGGCTTGCGCGTCGTGTTATACTACCAAAGAGTAAATAATTATGCCGATACAAACTGTAAATCTCGATAAAGTTGAAAAGCAACTTGCCGAATTGCTGGCTATTGTCGAACATAACGGCGAAATTGTGATTGCTCAAAATGGCAAGCCTTTGGCGCGTTTAGAACCTGTTACGCCCAAGAGAAAGAAACGCATTGCTGGTCTGAATCGCGGAATGATTTGGACGAGCGAGGATTTTGACGAACCGTTGCCGGACGAGTTTTGGCTTGGTAAATAATGAATTTAGATTTGCTTTTCGACACGCACAGTTTTATCTGGTGGGCGGACGAACCGGCAAAACTTTCGCCTGCCGCCTTAGCCGCGTTGGAAGACGAGGACAATCGTTTATATTTGAGCGATGTCAGCGTCTGGGAAATGCAGATTAAAGTTCAGCTTGGCAAGATAAAATTAAAGTTGCCGTTGCCGGATTTAATCGAAAGCCAAAAGCGAAACAATAACGTAGAAATTCTGCACATCACGACCGAACATATTTTAGCCTTAGACAAATTGCCTTTTCATCACAAAGACCCGTTTGACCGTTTGTTGATAGCGCAAAGCGTAGTTGAAAATTTTACGATTGTCACACTCGATTCAGAGTTTCCCGCTTATCCGGCAAAGTTGCTTTGGTAACGGCGCAGCTATAAGCAGTCAAGCACAGAGTTTAACCTCTCCGCCAATTCTGTTTTGAATGTGGTGGGCAAATGTCGAGATTCACCGATTGGTGAACTTTGCTTACCGACGAGTGTGGACGAGTTACCGATGAGGTAATTGTTTCTACCGATGAGTGAAGTTTACTTACCGATGGGCGCAGATCATTTACCGACGAGTGCAGATCATTTACCGATGGGTTAAGCGGACTTACCGATGAGTATAGAGTGTTTACCGATTGGTTGAGCGCGATTACCGATAGTTTTAGCAAGGAGAAATTCAAATATGACTGACAGAGAACAGAATATTTACGATATGTTTATCAGCACAACGGCGTTTGATACGATAAATTCCAATGATTACAAAACTTTGCCTGATGCCGCTGCGAATTTTGTGATCGTGCGGGCGACAATTACCGCGTTGGAAAGTCATTCTGCCGCGCAGCTTTCGGGCGCAAGCAGTCGCGCCATTGAGCAAAAATCTACGATTCGTGCCGCGATTCGCCGTAAACTTTATAGATATTCGCGCACGGCACGCGCTTTGAACATTGACGATGCAGGTTTTCGCCGTCTGTTTCGGGTTCCCGATAACGACAGCGATCAGACTCTATTGGCGACTGCCCGCGAATTTGTCGTTGAAGCGCGGCGGTTTCCGACTGAATTTGCAGGGCGCGGAATTCCGGTAACTTTGGCGGACGATTTGGATGCCGACATTACCGCGATGGAAACGGCAATGAGCGCGAAAACAAGCGGAAAGATCGAAAGCGTCGGCGCAACTGCCGGAATTGACGAACAAATCGAAAACGGTATGAAGGCGGAAAAGATTCTCGATTCGATAATGCACAACATCTATTTCGACAATCCCGTCAAACTCGCCCAATGGAAAACATCGCGCCACGTCAAAAGCGCACCGAAAAGAAAAGAGGAACCAAAGCCGCCGACAAATTGATGATTCGGTGGTTTTTGATTGGTCGCCAAAGGCGACAAACAATATAGCCTATGGTGAAACCATAGGCTATTAACGGGAAATGTTTCCGACGCTGAAAGTGTCGAACAAACTGCACGAATGTTGCTCGTCTCCAACGAGCGGTCAAATAATTTGCATTGTTCCTATGGTTTCACCATAGGCTATATTGTCGGTCATCTTCGATGACAAAACTCACAATTAAATCTTCAGAAAACCTCAGATTCTTTTCAGCCAGTTCAACAAAACATCTTCCTGCTTATGCAGAGCGTTTTCAGGCTTTGCGCCCGTTTTGCGCGTCATCGGGAATTTGAAAAATACGCCGACTTCTTCGAGAACGCCGCGTTCGCCGCGTTGTTTTGCTAAATCTAAACAGCGGGCGATTTCGATTGCCAAGGGCGCGGCTAATATCGAATCTTTGCAGAGAAAATTTACTTTGAGCTGCATCGGCTGACCTAAGAAACCCGTTAAATCAATGTTGTCCCACGCTTCTTTGTTGTCTTTGCGCGGGCGGTAATAGCGGATGTCAACGAGGTGATCTTCGACGGTGTAGCCGAGAATGTCTTCGAGCAGGGAACTTTTTGTTTTGACTTTTGAGGCTAATGATTCGGCGTTGGAGAGCGCGAGTCCGTCGCGGTTGCCGAGGATGTTCGTCGAATACCAGCCTTCGACTTTCAGTGCGCGAGTCCGAAACGCGGGCGCGAGAACGCTTTTAATCATCGTCTGCCCGGTTTTGCCGTCTTTTCCGGCGAGCGGCACATTCTGTTTTTCGGCGTATTCGATCAGCGCAGGAATGTCGGCGGAAACGGACGGCGTGAAATTTCCGTAGGGAATTTGTTCGGCAATCGCGGCGTAAGCGTAGAGCATCGCGGGCGAGATTTCGCTTGAATTCGCATCGAGAGCTTTTTCAAAATCGGCGATTGAGTTAAAAATTTCGTTGCCTTCGTCGGCGAGTTTTTCGGTTGAAGCGAGATTGATGACGACGACCGAATCGCAAGTCATTTTGAATTCGCGCAGATCATTTTGGAGTTTTTCAATCGTTTCACGGTGTGAATTCGTCGCAGCAAACTTATTTTCGCCTTCGATATTGGCGAGAAATTCTTTGTTTTCGACGGCTCGCCACGGTTTTATTTGACGTAAATCTTCCTCGACCGCGACGAATTGTTTATGCGTCAAAACGTCGTGTTCCTCAGCCGCTTTCGCCAGATGTTCGCCGAACAAATCCCAACCGGCGAAGACGATATTTTCGTAATTTGCTAAATCTTTTACTAATTCCGCGCCTAGATTCGCCAGCGGCAAACCTTCCGTGCCGATGAAACCTTTCTTTAATAATTCGATGCCCGCGACGATAGTTGTGCCGACCGCGCCGCCCAATCCGATGATTGCGATGCCGAGTTTTCTGTTATTCATAAAAACCTAGATTTTACAACTTTACAAAAAATTTCGACAGCGAACAGATTAAAAAGAGACTCAAACTTGAGCCTTTTTCCTTTGATAAAATTTCGCGGCTTTCTCCCGATTTCCGCAAATTGCCATACTGCACCAACGTCGTTTGTGATTTTTTGTTATGTCGTAAAAATACAAAATACAATCTTCGCGCTCACATTTCCGCAAATAAGATAAATCGCCGTAACACAACAAATCAACCATTGATTCGGCAATCGGAACAAGGATTTTTTTCGGTTCGCTGAGGTCAATTTCAAAGCGTTTGACAAAGCCTTCGGGCGTTTGCTGTAACTTCGGAAAACCGCTTGTTTGCTGTAAAGTTTTGTTTATCGAATCAATTTCTAATTGCTTTATATTTTTACCGTTTGCCAAATTCATCACCGTTTCGCGCAAATTTGTTCTAAAATCGGAAACTTCCACCAGTTCATTTTTATCCCATTTTTGCAATAGATTTTCCGCTTTTTCAGTCGAAATTAAATTGGCGGCAATCGCCCAACCAAGCAGGTTTTCCCGCGTCAAATCAAACATTACCGAATTTATAAAATCCAACGCCAAGTTGTTTCCGACAATATAAAATTGTTCTGTTTCAAAAACTTTCATAAAAATTATTCTAACCTTGTATTGTATGCTTGACAAGTTATAATTCTTCATATAACTTCTTAAATATATTTTTAACAGTTATATTTTAATTAATGGAAATCAAATTTGAGATAAATTTATTCTGCTAAAATTTTTTGGAATAAATTCTAACTGATAAAACATTTAATAGATAGTTCAAAGACAATCGAAAAAAATGTCTGAAACTTAAAACAGCAAAAATATAGAGGAGAACAAAAAAATGTCAAGAATAACAGCAGTTAATCACGAAACGGCGGAAGGCAAAACGAAGGAATTGCTCGATGCGGTAAAAAAACAAGTCGGTTTCGCGCCGAATTTGATGAAAACTTTGGCACATTCGCCAAATGTTTTGGAGGCGTATCTGAATTTTAGCGGAACGCTCGGACACACTTTGAATGCCAAATTGCGTGAACAAATTTCGCTCGTGACGGCGGAAGAAAACGGTTGCGGATATTGCGCTTCGGCGCACACGGCAATCGGTAAAATGGTCGGTTTGACCGATGAACAAACGCTTGCGGCACGCGCCGGCAACGGCAACGATGCGAAAAATGACGCGGGTTTGAAATTTACCAAAGCGGTTATTGAAAAACGCGGAAAAGTCAGCGACAATGATTTGGAAACAGTCAAAAACGCCGGATTTTCCGAAGGTGAAATTGCTGAAATCGTGGCAAATGTCGCGCTGAACATTTTTACCAACTATTTCAACGAAACCGCGCAGACGGAAATTGATTTTCCGGCAATCGAATTTCCGCTTGTCAGAAAAGCCGTCGCTTAAATAAATTTTGGATTTTGGATTGCGGATTTTGTATTGCTAAGCAGGTGAGCAGAAATAACCAGACATTTTGCAAAAAGCGTAGAACAGACTAATGGTCTTTGAAAATTAAATCCGACAATAGATTTTGATAAAAAACGTAAAACAGACTGTTAGTCTGTTTGAACAGGCTAACAGCCTGTTCTACGTTTTGTCGGGTTATTTTTTCAAAGACCATTAGTCTGTTCTACGTTAAACGAATATACTGCGAAACTTTTGCTCACCTGCTTATAAAAATAAACCGAATCTAAAATCTAAAATCCAAAGTCCAAAATCGAAATATGTCGCATAAATTTTACGATTTAACCTTTACCGAAAGCGTCAAAGCTGCGCAGGAAAGATACGGTTCGCGGCGCAATATGGCGAAATTTGAAGGCGGCAAGCCCGATTTTTACGGCTTGATGGATGCCGAAATAGACTTTATCGAACAGCGCGATGGGTTTTATCTGGCGACGGTCAACCGCGACGGTCAGCCGTATATTCAGTTTCGCGGCGGCGTGAAAGGTTTCTTGAAGGTTTGGGACGATAAAACTTTGGGCTTTGCCGATTTTCGCGGGAATTTGCAATATATCAGCGTCGGAAATTTGCAGGAGAACAATAAAGCCGCGCTGTTTTGATGGATTATGCGAACAAACGACGTTTGAAAATTTTGGCAAATGTCGAAGTAATTGACGCGCGAAATAAACCCGAAATGGTTGAGCAATTAGCCATTCCCGACTACAAAGCGAAGATCGAACGCGCAATGATTCTGCACGTCGAAGCGTTCGATTGGAACTGTCCGCAACACATCACGCCGCGTTACACGATGGACGAAATCAAACAAATGATCGCGCCGCTCAATGAACATATCGAAAAATTGGAAATGGAAATCAAGGAATTGAAAAACAAAATATGAGCGAACAAAAGATACTAAAACCAACCGACATCAAACCGCCGTTTGATTTGGAAAAGGCATTGGCAAAAGTCAAAGCCGCCGAAAACGCTTGGAATTCGCGTGATCCCGAACGAGTTGTGTTGGCTTACACGGAAGATTCCGCGTGGCGCAATCGCACTGAATTTCTTAACGGACGCGAGGAAATAAAAGCGTTTTTGTATCGCAAATGGGCGAAAGAGTTGGATTACACACTCAAAAAAGAACTTTGGGGTTTTCGTGAAAATCGGATGGCGGTCAAGTTTGAATACGAATGGCACGATGCCGACGGAAACTGGTTTCGCAGTTACGGCAACGAACTCTGGGAATTTGACGAAAACGGCTTGATGCGCCGCCGCGAAGCGTCAATCAATGATGCGCCGATTGACGAATCGGAAAGACGAATTTTTTGATTTTAGTCGGAGCGCAGATAAATTTGAAGAATTTTTTCATACAGAACTAGCTCACCGTCGTTTCAAGATCAACCTTGATATTGCGCCATTTACCTTGGTTGAAACGCAAAATGCTGAGAACACAGCGCGTAAAATGTCCGGCGAGAATTGCCGACCAGATGTGCCACGGCTGAAGTCCGATTGTGTATTTCAAAGCGAAACAGATGCCGAGCGGAATGACGACCTGCGAAATGATCGAGATGTAGAGCGGACTTTTGGTGTCGCCCGTGCCCTGTAAACCGCCCGTGTAAGCGAGCGCGACCGAGACAAAGATTCCCGAAATGCTCAAAAAACGCAAAAGCTGAACGCCGATCTCGACTGCCGCCGGTTCGTGCATTCCGAAAATCGAGAGTAATTGCGCGGGGAAAAAGAAGTAGAAAAAGCCGAGAAATGCCGCGCCCGCCAAACCGAAACGCGCCGCAACGTGAACGGCTTGATTAGCGCGTTCGACCTGTTTTGCACCTAGATTTTGTCCGGCGATTGCCGAAGTTGCGCCCATCAAACCGACCGATGTGAACGAGACAAGCGAAAAAAGCTGTGCGTAGCAAATCGCGTAAGCCGCTTGTGCCGCCGCACTTTGCGCGAGTGAACCGATGAACGAGAGCATCAAAACGCCGCCGATATTCATCGCAATTCCCTGAATTCCGGCGGGCAAACCGAATTGGAAAAGTTTGCGGATGACGCTGAAATCGGGCGCGTAACCGCTTTTGCTGTGAATCGAGATCACCCAACTGCCGTTCCATAATTTCCAGAACGAATAAAGCGCGATGATGCCCGCCGCGAGACACGTTCCAATCGCCGAACCTTTGACACCGAACGACGGAATCGGTCCGAAACCGCTGATCAGCGTGACGTTGAAAATGATGTTGAGAATCGTCATCGTGATGCCGAGATACATCGGCGTTTTCGCGTCGCCCGCCGCCCGCAACGCGCCGCTCAACATAAAAAAGATCATCATTCCGAGGCTGAACAGAAACATTATCCTTAAGTAAGGCAACGCTTCCGCCTGCACGCCCGCTTCGGCATTGACGAGATTTAAAAGCAGCGGCGCACCGAAATATCCGATCGGCGCAATGATCGCCAACGCAATAAAAATCGCCGTAATAAAGCCTTGATAAACCGTCCGATTCACTTTGTCGGGTTCGCCCGCGCCGACAAATCGTGCGACTAAAATGCTCATTCCGATAAAGATCGAGGAGACGAAAACGACGACGACCAGAAAAATCTGCCAACTGACACCGATCGCCGCATTGCCTTTGTAACCGACGATATTTCCGACGATGATATGGTCAACCAAACCCTGCAAACCGCCGAAAACATTCGCCAACATCGTCGGCGCGGCAAGTTTCCAGACCGCTTTCGGCAACGAACCTTCGATAATTGAACGGTCGTATTTCAGTTTGGCGGGAAGTTCGGACGAAGGATGAATTTCTTCGATCAAATCGTTTTCTTTTGCAGTTTCGGAAAAAGCCATATTTTTTATTATGGCTATTATATTTGATTAAAACCAAAATGTCGTCAGAAAAAGCGGGGGCAGAGCCGCCAAAAGATGAAATTTTGACCTTGCGGAAATTTCAGATTCTCCCGCGCTCGATGGCGTTTAGCGCAATTTTCCAATCAGCAAAATTCAAAAAAATACTGAAAAAACAGTAGATTAAAACAACAACCAAAACATCTCCGAGAAATGGACGAATAATTCTATCTTTAATAAAAAGCGCAATACAAACTTCAATCGTGAAGATAAAAACGGTTAGCAAATGGTATTTCCGATTGAAAGTTAAAGACATAAAATCTTCGTCGCCGCGATTTTCATATTATCTTGTTCGTGCTAATCTGTGGCTAAAAATATGAATTGTGATTATTCAATAAAAACACGCGAACTGCAAAGATAATGAGAATTTTATTAGTTGAAGATAACGAAAAATTAGCAAACGCTGTTGCCAAAGGTTTGCGCGAACAATCTTTTGCGGTTGATGTTGTCTTCGATGGCGAAAGTGCGCTTTATGAGGCTGAAATCAACGATTACGATTTAATCATTTTGGACGTGATGATTCCCGCGCCGGACGGTTTTGCGGTCTGCCGTGAATTGCGTGAGAAACATTTGCAAACGCCGGTTTTGATGCTGACCGCCCGCGATGCGACCGAAGATAAAATTCGCGGACTCGACACGGGCGCGGACGACTATTTGACCAAGCCGTTTGAATTTGGCGAACTGCTGGCGCGGATTCGTGCTATTCTGCGAAGACGGACGGACGGACGCGTTCAGATGAAAATCGAAGTCGCCGATTTGGAGATTGATACAAATTCGCAAAGAGTTTGGCGCGGCAAACGCGAAATTGTGCTGACGACGAAGGAATACGCTTTGCTCGAGTTTATGGCGCGGGAAAAGGGCAAAGTTTTGGGACGTGCTGAAATTGCCGAACATTGCTGGGACGAAAATTTCGATGCGTTTTCAAACATTATTGACGTATATATAGCGCGTCTGCGGGCGAAACTCAACGACGGTTTCGCCGTAAAATTGATTCAGACGCGGCGCGGCGCGGGTTATATTTTAGATGATAATTCTTAATTCCATCAGAATTCGGCTGACGCTTTGGTATCTGGGCGTTTTGGCTCTGATAATTGCCGCTGTGTGCGTGTTTATTTATCTGTCGGTGGCGCGTAATCTGGCGCGAACAACCGACGAAAATCTTAGTGAAATAGCGCGAGTTGTCGAAGTTGACCTGCAAAAAGAAGAAGCCGACATCGCGGCTGAAAAACTTCAACAAACATCGGACGAAGCAAACAAAAAATTCGAAAAAGCCGATGAGAACGAAAAAGAATCAAAAGATGAAGTTTTGACCATTGAAGAAGTGATTGTCGAAGAGTTGAACGGTTTGCGTTTTCGTGATTACGGCATCGTTGTTTTGGATGAAAACGGTCAACAAATCGGCTTGACTATAACCGATGCGTGGTTGCAAAACGGCTTAAAAAATCTGTCTGCCGACGTTCCTTTTGCCGATTTGCCAACCGAAAACGAAACTTTCCGCGTCCGCCGTCAATCGCTCGAACTCGACGGAAAACCTTTTCATTTATTGGTAACTCGGTCATTGCGCGAACAGACGGAATTTCTCGACGGTTTAAGAAAAATCTTTTACATCGCCGTTCCGATTGCGCTTTTGTTGGCGGGCTTTGGCGGTTATTTTTTGGCGCGGCAAAGTCTCGCGCCGGTTGTTTTGATGAGCAATCAAGCGGCAAAAATTGGTTCGACAAATCTCGATGAACGTCTGCCGATAAAAAACGAACGCGACGAACTCGGCGGATTGGCGAAGGTTTTTAACGCGCTTCTCGAACGTCTGGAAAACGCTTTTGCCCAGCAACGCCGCTTTATGGCGGACGCTTCGCACGAACTCCGCACGCCGCTCGCCATCGTCCGCACCGAAGCGGAAGTCGCGCTCTTGAAAGACGACAGAAACTCCGCCGAATACCGCGAATCGCTGACCGTCATTCACGATGAAAGCAAAAGTCTGACGCACATTGTCGAAGATTTATTTTTGCTGGCACGAGCCGACGGCGGACAACTCAAACCGCGATTCGCCACCGTCTTTCTCGATGAAATTTTGACCGAAGGCGTTCACGCGATACGAACTTTGGCGGAAAAGCGGAAAGTCGAAATCATCATTTCCGAACTCGCTGAAATGCCTGTGCAAGCGGACGAATCGCTGCTTCACCGGTTGTTTTTGAACTTGCTCGACAACGCCGTCAAATACAACCGTGAAAATGGAACGGTTTCAATCACGACGGAAATCGGCGAGAAAACTTACCGCGTTAGGATTAGCGACACCGGTGCGGGAATTTCCGAAGTTGATAAGCCAAAAATTTTCGAGCGTTTTTACCGCGCTGACAAAGCCCGTAGCCACGACAATACCAACGGAAAAAACGGCATTGGGCTTGGACTTTCGATTGCCGCTTGGATTGCCGAAACGCATCAAGGCGCACTCACATTGCAAAAATCAGACGCTGACGGCTCGGTTTTTCAGGTCGAATTGCCGCGCCTCTCCAAGTAAAGGCTTCGCCAAGGCAAAAGTAAAATGACCACCGCCAGAGGCGGTGGCTTTATTTTTGCGCCCTAGAAGGTGCGCCATTACTGGCTAGTCTTCTTCCTCATCGAACAATTCCCCTTGTAACTGTTCCAACTCCTGTTCTTTCTTTTCTTGCCATTTGACGTATTCGCGGATGCGCTCTTCGTCTATTCCGATCGTGCTGACACAATAGCCTCGACTCCACAGATGCCGCCCCCCAATACTTCTTCCTTAATTTCTCATACCTGTTCAAGACTCGAATGGCTAACTTCCCTTTCAAATACCCTGGCACGCTTGCCACCGAATACCTGGGCGGTATCCACATTACCAAATGAAAGTGGTCTGGCTGCACACTTAGCTCGATTATTTCTAACCCTTCTTTCTCTTCGCCGGTTTCTCTATTTCTCCTCTCGTATATTCCTTTACTTCATCCGTCAATACTCGATAACGATATTTTGGACAAAATACTATATGATATTTCTAAGCACACGACAGTAAAAAGGAGTTTGCTCGGAACACTTTTCCAGAATCACGATGCAGGTATTGTCATCGGCTTCCGAGAACCAACGCTCGATTTTCGATTCGATAATGGCGACGATTTTGTAATGTTTGAGAAAAAATTCGTGAAGTCCGCGCCCGTAATCCGTATCGAGCCACGAGTTTGAAACGATAAAACCGAATCGTCCGCCTCCCTTCAAAAACTTTCAGCCGTGAACGAAAAAGAAGGAGTGAATTCCGGCGCGTTTGCCGATTTCAGCGATTTTGTTTCCGCCGACTTTCAACGCGCTTTCGATCAGATTTTCCTAATATTCGACATCTTCGGGCGCAAGTTCGGCGATTTCTTCCTGCCGCGTGTAAGGCGGATTTCCGACAATCGCGTCAAACTGTTTCGGATAAACGAGCGAGCGTTCCTTGCCGCTCAAAGTCTGTGCGACCGATTCGCGCCACGCTTCCAAATCAATGCCGTCCGTGCCGACTTTGATGTTGAAAAAGTCTTCTTTGATGATGTTCGGATAATTTTGGTCAACCGATAAATCGTTGATCGCCAGGTTGATAATCGAAAGACTCGCGGGAAATTTGGCGATGTCGTTGCCCCAAATTGTTTCGAGCCTTTCTTCGTGCGAAAGCCGTTTATTCATCAACTTTTTGTGCTGATAAGCGCGAACGAGAAAAGTTCCCGAACCACACGACGGATCGAGTATTTTGTCCGATTCGTGTTTCAAACAAAACTTCAAAATCAAATCAACGACATCAGAATCGGTAAAATACTGCCCGAAATTATGCCGTTCTTCGCTCGGACGTTTGTTTTGAAGCGTGTCGTAAAATAAAATCTTGCTGACAAGCAAATAAGTAGCCTGTCGCGCCGCCTTTTCAAAATCGTCATAAGTTACCGCAAAATTCCAACTTTGATCGAAAAACCATTTCTCTAAATTGTGCAAAAAGTTTGTATCTTCGGCGCATTTGTCTTCTATAATTACGCTATAATAATGCGTCAGAAGATTAATTTTTTCTTGCAGTTTATTGATAAGAAGCTCGTCCACCGGAATTTGCGGAACAGCTTCTTTGCCGGTGTGAACGGCGAAAAGTTTGAGCAAAAATTCTTCGAGAGTTTTTTTTGATGCGGCTCGTGTTGCGCGTCGCTTCGAGATCGTCAAGCGTTGTTAAATCCGAAAGCGTGTAGGTTTGAATGATCTGCTGTTCTTCGGGCAACATCGCGTTGACCTTTGCCGTGTCGAACCAGACGAGTTTGCGGAAATTGAGCAGCACGAAGTATTTTGCGTTGCGCTTTGTCGCCTTGCTTCGGGCGGGTTCTTTGAGTTCTTCTTCGTGGTCGAAAACATCGAAGTTCGGTCGTTTTGCTTCAAAAAGACAAAGACAATCTTCGCTTCGGCGCGAAGTGTAAATTTCCATATCGGGAAATTTGTTGTCTTTTCCGGCGGTTTCGACAATCGGCAAACCCAAATCGAGATTATGTTTTTCGATGATTTAGCGCATCCAACACATCAAAATCGCCACTGCGCTTCGTTCGGTGATATGAGTTTTGTCAGATTTCATAAATCTTTTTTAGTCGCTTGAAGAACTCGAACCGCTATCGTTTGAGCCGGAATCGTAGCTTGAACTTGAATCGGAAGTTGAAAAACTGCTTTCCGAATAACTAGATTCGGCTGATGCGGCAGCGTCGCTGTGGTTTGAGTGCTGATAATTTTCGCTTGGAGTTATGTATTCGACTCCTGCTTTTGCTGAAGTTGCGCTTTCAGAGTTTATATTTTCTGGTCGGGAATCCGTATAGGTCGAATTATCGCTGTAAATTGAAGATGTTTCGTCAGCAAAATCATTACCGGAAAAATCCGAGTCCTGATTCATACTTCCACCGCTTGAAAAACTACGGTTCTGCCGCCGCGCATTTCTTTTGCGGATAAAGAAAAACCATATCAAACCCAACAAAAACAATATTCCGCCGAAAATAGCCAAAAAGAAAACGAGTATTGCGATTCCCATTTCAAATCCCCCGCAATTAAATTTTTAATAAAAGCATAGCAATTAGATTTCTTACTTTAAATATATTGCTAAAAAGAGAACTCCAATGGCAAAAAGCGTAAGAATCAGCGCGACTGCAATAAACCATCCGTTTGGCGCATTTTCATACTCTTCCCAAACAACTTCTATCTGTTTCTTTTGATATGTCGCCGATTTTTTGCGTAACGAGGCAGCACTTTTTAGCTTGGCTTCGGTCTGCATATCCGGTTTTTTGTCCGGTTTTTCGAAAATACTTTCAGAAGTTACCGAATCTTCCGAATCATTTTTCTGCTTGTCAGGAATCGAATCGTTTTTCCCATTTTCGACAATATTTTCCCGAAGCCAAACATCGCTTACCTTGCCTTTTTTATCGTCATCTCCGGCGACCGGCTCGGTTGCCACTGCACCGCCGCAGTTATAACAGAAAAGCGCGTCTGTCCGCACATCCGCCCCGCAAGCGTTACATATCTGATTTTCGACTATCGTTTCAGCCATTTTCTTTAGAAATATTTTTTGTCGGCAAATAACAATTATTTTAGTGTCAAACTACATTTACACTTCATATTTTGGCAAAAACTTCTTTTTCTTCCCCCAAATCTTTTGCCGATGGAGTGATAATGGTTTTCGCCGTAATATAAATTTTTTCGCCCTTTTCAATGGCTTGTTTTACATCGTTCTCACTGACAAAATCAAGCGCGTCCGGTTTTGAACCGTTAACCGGACTTGGCGTTTTTAATTCGTGAATAATTGTTTTCACCGGACTTTCAATGTTTGGGTTTTGATCATCGGGTATTAGTTTATCAATCTGATCCGAACTTTCTGCGAGTTTATTGCTTAATAACCGATCTACCATTGCTGCAATTTCTTTACGCTTTTTGTTTCGTGCTTCGGTATTAGTATTTATTATTTGCGACGGCTTCGGGCTTTGGATTTTAGATTTTGGACTTGAAACGGGTTTTGTTTCAAAAGCGACTCTTTTAATGTCCATCAGATGAATCGGCGACACGTTATCCGATGTTACGTTTCCGCCCCACGAACCGCAGCCGAGCGTCATTGACGGGGTTAAATCGGTTGAAAAACCTATTGCGCCGTGCGTCGTCGGCGAATTAATTATAATCCGCGCCGCCGGCATTTGTTCACCGTATCGAATGGCGGCTTCACGCGATTTAGTGTGCATTCCGGCAGTGTGCCCCATTCCGCCGAATTGTAAAATCTCTTCACACCGATTTGCGCCCGCTTCGATGCCGTCCACCGTAAAAAATGCCAGCGTCGGCGAAAGTTTTTCGATCGACCACGGGAAATCGCGTCCGACTCCACCGCAATCAGCCAATAAACATCGAATTCCGCCTGGTATTGAAATACCCGCCAGATTGGCGATAAATTCGGCAGATTTTCCGACAATTTTCGGATTTAACGTGCGTTGCGGTGTCAATAGTATTTTCCCGACGGCTTCCGCATCGGTTTGATTAAGAAAATATCCGCCTTGCGCCTTGAATTGTTCGCGCACTTCATTTTCAACCGGCGCATCAACTACTACTGATTGTTCTGACGCACAAATAGTGCCGTTATCAAAACAAGTCGATGTCAAAATATCGCTGACAGCCTTTTTGACATCAGCAGTTTTTTCTATAAAAACCGGCACATTTCCGGGTCCAACGCCAAAAGCAGGTTTACCCGAAGAATAGGCGGCACGAACTAAACCGATTCCGCCCGTCGCTAAAATTACTGCCGTGCGTTTGTGCTTCATCAAAGTTTCTGTGCCTTCGATGGTCGAGGTTGTCAAACATCGCACAGCATCGGGCGGCAGACCTTCCTTAACGCCCGCTTCACGCATAATTCTAGCTGTTTCGGCGATACATCTGGCAGCGGAAGGATGGGGCGAAAGAACAATAGAATTTCGTGATTTGACGGCAATAATTATTTTAAAAATAGCGGTTGATGTCGGATTTGTCGATGGAATAATGGCGGCGACAACACCTCTGGGAGAAGCGATTTCGACAATAGTTTCGGTTTCACGGACAATACCGACGGTTTTCAAATTTCGAAAATAATTCCAAACATCTTCCGCCGCAAAACGATTTTTCTCGTGTTTATCTTCCGCTTTACCGAATCCCGTTTCTTCATTTGCCATGGCACCTAGACGCGCTGATTCGGCGAGCGCGGTGTTTGCCATCGCCTCACAAATACGGTCAATCTTTATCTGGTCAAATTTCGCCACCGAGCGAAATGCTAAATGGGCGGATTCCACCGCATCTCGCGCTTCCTGCTGGGAAATTATGTCCTTATCATCCACTTGTTAAATTTCAAAGTTTAAGGTTTCAGGTTCAAGGTTTCAGATTTAACTTTGAACCTTGAACCTGAAACCTTGAACTTATTTATTTTTCGATTTATTCCGGTCATTCACCGAAATTTCACTTCCGGCTTCGCCCGCACTTAACTGTCCGCGCGAACCGCCTTGAATTGCTTTTTCATCAGGGCTGTAGCCGACACCTTTTGGTAAAACTCTTTCGACTTCACCATGCGGACGCGGAATGACGTGAACGGAAATCAATTCACCGATGCGCCGTGCCGCCGCCGCTCCGGCATCCGTTGCCGCTTTGACTGCGCCGACATCGCCGCGCACAAAAATCGTTACATAACCAGCCCCGATATATTCTTTGCCGATTAGTTGGACATTTGCAGCTTTAACCATCGCGTCAGCCGCTTCGACCGCACCGACAAAACCTTTGGTTTCCACCATTCCGAGTGCTTCAAGACTCATTCTTTATTCCTCACTATTCTAGGTTTGATTTGATAACTTTAATACAAGATTATGATAAAGCCTAAACGTAACACGCTCCGCACATAATAATCAAGCGCGAAACTTCACTATAAAACGCTTTGAAACAATTGACATTTTCAGTTTAACAAAGATATATTTCATCTTTAAGAATGATTTCGGCTGTTACCCCAAAGGATAGAAAAAAATAGACAAAATGGCATCAACTCTCGGCGAAAAATTGCGGCAAGCCCGTGAAGCGCGTGATATTACTATAAACGATGTGGCTGAACAAACCCGCATTTCACCGCTTTATCTTGAATCTATCGAAAACGATGATTATCGCCCTCTGCCCGGTGGTATCTTTAATAAAGGATTTGTAAAATCATACGCCAAAGCAGTCGGGGTTGATGAAACTGAAGCACTTGCAGATTATTCAAGGATTATCGCCGAACAAACACAAGGAGAATATAATGATGAGCCGAAAACCTATCGTCCTGAAGTATTAACCGATGACCGGCGTTCCTCAACCACTCTGCTAACAATCATTTTTGCTGTTGTAATTCTCGGTTTAATGACCTGGGGAATTTTGTCATTGGTTAATTATGTCAAAGAAACTTCCTTGCAAAACCAATCGCCAACTATTTCTAATACCGACACATCCGCAAATGCCAATTCCAATCTTACTGCCAATACCAACACCAAAACGGCAAATGAAACGCCAACGGTAACAAATGTGCCATCGATGAATGATTTAAAAGTCCAGTTTAAGACTTTAGCCGAACCGATTTCGCTTTCTTCCGTCAGCGACGGCAAAAAAGAAAGCATTTTATTAACGACGGAAAAAACGGCTAATTTTGAACCGAAGGAAAGTTTAAAACTCGGTTTTGCTAAATCTTTGGTTCAAAGTGCTCAATTAATAATAAATGATAAACCGATAAAGTTACCGTCACAGCCGCAAAATCCAAAACGAATTGCAATAGAATTTGAAATCAATAAAGACAACATCGGACAAATCTGGCAAAGCGGTGCAATTACTTTTGGAAATGGAACGGAGCCGACGGCTTCTCCACAGGCAACTCCGAGATAATAAGATTTATGCGACTTTTCTATCGCCGAAAAAAAGAAAGTTCTAACTAAAAACGCGAACCCGCGCCCGCAAAATCAAGTGCGGGTTTTTTTATATTTTAATCGATTATTATTACCATTTATTTAACCAAAATTGGTAGAAATGATTCAACAACTTAAAATTATGTTAATCGAAGAAATTAAAGAAGGTTTAACCTTTGACGACGTTTTATTAGTTCCGGCGTATTCGGATATTTTGCCGAGTGAAACCGATGTTTCAACGCAATTTTCGCGTAATATTAGACTCAACATACCATTGTGTTCATCGGCGATGGACACAGTTACGGAAGCTCTGTTAGCGATTGCGCTCGCACAGCAAGGCGGAATCGGCGTTATTCACAAAAATTTTTCCATTCAACAACAAGCGGAAGAAGTTGATAAAGTAAAACGCTCGGAATCGGGAATGATCGTTGATCCGGTTACGATTCGTGATAACGCGCTGGTTGCCGAAGCCTTGAAATTGATGGAACGCTTCAAAATCAGCGGTGTTCCCGTCGTTGATGAAAATAATTTGCTGGTCGGGATCATCACCAACCGCGATTTACGATTTGAAACGCGTTTTGACATTCCCGTTTCGGAAGTAATGACCAAACAACCGTTGGTAACCGTGCCGATCGGCACGACGTTAACCGAAGCCAAAGTAAAATTACAAAAACATCGCATTGAAAAACTTCTCGTCGTGGATGAAAGCGGACTTTTGAAAGGATTGATCACGGTTAAGGACATCCAAAAAGCGATTCGCTATCCGCACGCGGCAAAAGACAATTTAGGCAGGTTACGCGTCGCAGCAGCAATCGGAGCAACCGGCGATTATTTGGAGCGCGCTTCGGCGTTGATCGAATCGCGTGTTGATGCCATCGTCATTGACACTGCACACGGACACAGCTCCCGCGTGATCGAAGCCGTAAAAAAAGTTAAAGCCCTATTTCCCGATATTGAAGTAATCGCCGGAAACGTCGCAACTGCCGAAGCAACCAAAGAATTGATCGCTGTCGGTGTCGATGCAGTAAAAACCGGAATTGGTCCCGGTTCGATATGCACGACTCGCGTAGTTACAGGCGCGGGAGTTCCGCAGATTACGGCGATTGATGAATGTGTCAAGGCGGCAAAAGGTTCAGGCGTTCCGATTATCGCTGACGGCGGCGTGAAATTTTCGGGCGATGTTGCCAAAGCGATCGTCGCCGGTGCGGATTCGGTAATGATCGGTTCGCTTTTTGCCGGAACCGAAGAAGCACCCGGCGAAGTTATATTGTTTCAGGGACGTTCATTTAAAACCTATCGCGGAATGGGTTCAATCGGCGCGATGAAACAAGGTTCGAGCGATAGATATTCGCAGGAAGGAACAGTCGCCGATTCAAAATACGTTCCCGAAGGCATCGAAGGGCGTGTTGCTTATAAAGGAACTTTGGCGGAAATGGTTACGCAACTCGTCGGCGGTCTGCGTTCGGGAATGGGTTACACGGGTTGCAAAAATATCGGTGAGATGCACGAAAAAGCGCGATTTATTCGCATCACATCGGCAGGTTTGCGCGAATCGCACGTTCACGATGTCATCATCACGAAAGAAGCACCGAATTATCGAATGGAAAACTAGGAAGTGAAAAGGTGCAAATGGTAAAAGGTGAAAAAGTTGAAGTCGGCAAAACTCAACAAACTTTTCACATTTTCGCATTTTTTTTACTTTATAAATTCATTTTCCGCAAAATTTCCTGAAAGCGCGGTTCGTCGCGCAATTTATCGAAAATCGGGTCGGCTTTGACAAACACCATCGCAAAAGCTCTGCCTTGAAAAGCCTTTGCGAGATTGTCGAGGGCTTTTTCTTTTTCTCCTAAAAAAGCATAAATCTTCGCATTGCCGTAATTTACGTTTACGTTGGTGGTTGAAGCGGTAAGATGGCTTGCAAAAAACTCTCCGATGCCGCCGCTTTTGTATATTTCTTTCTGCGCGTCTAATTTTTTTTCGATTTTTTCCTTTTGTTCAGTGGTTTGGTTGGCAAAGGAAGAATTGATTTTATTAGATTTTAAACTTTCTTCAACCGCCGCATCTGTTTGACCTTTCTGCAAATAAACATCGAAAAGATAGTCGTGTGCGAAAACGAAATCAGGATAAATCTCCAGTGATTTTTGGCAATATTTCTGCGCCTCGTCGTATTCGTGATTGAAGTAAAAGGCTTGTCCCAAATCCGCCAGAAAATTGTGCGATAAAGGGTTAATTTCCAATGCCCGCTGAAATTCTGACTTGGCTTCGGCGTTTCTGCCTTCGATTTCCAAAAGCGTCGCATACCAATGATGCGCGGTTGGATAACCGCCGTTTAATTCGATTGATTTTTTGAATTCGGCTTCCGCTTCCTGCCAATTCCATTCGTGAAACATCTGTAAAAAACCGAGCGTCGCGTGTGCTTCGGCGAGATTCGGGTCAATTTCGATGGCTTTTTCAATCACTTGAAAAGCCTCATTTTTCAGAGTTGAATCCGTTGCCAAGCGGTCAGCCAAACCGACGTAGGCAAGCGCAAAATTCGGGTCTTTTTCAATCGCGTTGCGAAACAGCCGCTCGGCTTCGATCATTCCTGCCCAACTTCGTTTGTTCCATTCAAAACGTCCTTTTTGGTAAAGCTGATAAGCGTCCGCATTTTCCGTGTAAATTTTGGTCAAGGCTTTTTGCTCGTCGCCGTCGATGTTCAAGGCGAGCGCATCCACGATTTGCAAGGCGATTTCATCTTCGATTTTCAATTCATCGCCGAGAGGCTTTTCAAATTGTCCTGACCAAACCGCTTTGTTGTCGCTCGTTTTGAGAAGTCGCATCGTGACGCGCAGTTGATTTTCGGCGCGGTAAATCGTGCCTTCCAAAACCGCGTCAACATTCAACTTTCGGGCAATTTGCGCCGAATCAATGTCCTGATTTTCAAACGCCGAAACCGTGCTTGTCGGACGCACATTCAAACTTTTCAGATTGCTCAGACGGGTTATCAAAATATCAGATAAACCCAATCCCTGATGCTCGTTTTCCTTCGCAGCATTAATTGTCTTGAACGGCAAAACGGCGATTGATTTAATTTCGGCGACAGAAGATTTGGTTTGCCAGCTTTGATAACCGAAAAATCCAACTGCGCCGACAAGCGCGACAAGCAGAATTGCTGCAGCGACAGACACGGTTGAAAATCGTTCTTTGTTCGGTCGGCGTAACCCGCCCGCTACCACAGACGGTTCTGACTTGGTTTCCTGAATTTCAATCAACGTCCGCGTCAAAGTGTGTTTTTCGATGACAAGTTCGCCGTTCTGAATCTCGCGCAACTTTCCCGCAAACCGATAGCCGCGACGCGGAACTGTTTCAATCAAATCCTTTTCGCCCAAATCCTTGAGCGTTTTCCTTAAAAGATAAATGTTGTGCGTGAGATTTGTTTCTTCGACAAACGCATCTTGCCAAACGTCGTGCCAAATTTCGTTTTTCGTCGCAACTTCGCCGCCTTTTCCAACCAAGACGCAGAGCAGTTCAACTGCTTTCAAAGGAAGTCCGACCGGCTTTTCTTCGCACCACAAAATCTTCTTCTGCGTGTCAAGACGACATTTGCCGAATTCGTGAAAATTGCCGTTTCCGTTGTTCATAAATACCTCTCACAAAAAACTCATAAATAACTGAGAAAAAAGTCAAGACTTCTCTTTCAATTCAGAGTTAAATGCCGAATTACAACGAAAGAAACTCGTTGCCGGTTTTTCGGCGGAAGCGATTGGTTTTGCAGATTGGTTGTTTCCGTCAAGACTGATTCTAAACTAAATGATGACAAATGCAAAGAAAATTTTAATCACGACCGAAAGCCATGAAATTTTCATCGTGCGAATGAACGGCAAAAGCCACATTCGCGGCTTTTGCCCAAACTGCACGTTTGAAGTCGAAATATTGACGCTCGATGAAGCCGTCAGTTTTTCTGCCAAACACACCCGGGAATTAATTCGGCAAATTGAAACAGACGCGGTTCATTCAATCGAAACGACAAGCGGTCATCTGCTCGTTTGCCAAAATTCACTTAAAGATTTTTTGAAAGGAGAAAACAAATGAAAAAAGTATTTGGATATTTAACAATGATAATCTTGCTCGGCTGCGTGTCGGGTATCGAAACTCAGGCGCAAGTTTGCCAGCCCGCGCCGGTCGGCTTGGTTTCGTGGTATGCGGCGGACGGCAACGCACTCGATTCGCGCTCGCGCAACAACGGAACACTAGGTACCACCACTTTCGCCGCCGGTGAGGTCGGACAAGGTTTTACTTTTAACAACGGATCGGGTGTCTCAGTCGCTGATAACGCCGCGCTCAATCCACAAAATTTTACGATTGAGACTTGGTTCACGGCGCAGCCTCGAAATTTTGCTCAAGGCACACAGACTATCGCCTCCAAATCAGGGTCGGGTGCAGTCTTTGGCTTTGAACTCGCCATTACGCCTGAAACTTTCGGTCCCCCGGATGCGGGCGTTTTGCGTTTCCTTGTCAGAGGCGGGACGACGGGCGATTTGATTGACTCCGGGCATCGCGTCGTTGACGGTAATTTTCATCACGTCGTGGCGACCTACGACGGCGCGACAATGAAAATTTTTTTGGACGGCGCACTTTCCGCGCAGCAGTCATTGACCACAACTATTAACTATGACACAGGCAGCCAGTTTGTCATCGGGTTTCGTCAAGCCGGCGGCTTCATAACACCCTTTAGCGGATTGATTGATGAAGTAAGTTTTTACAATCGCGCACTTCCCGCGTCGGAAATCGCGGCAATCACCAACGCCGGAACAGCCGGAAAATGCAAACCGACGGCGACGGTTGCGCCTTCGGGTTTGGTTGCTTGGCTGGCTGGCGACGGCGATGCCCGCGACATTTCCGGCAACAACAACAACGGCGCACTACAAAACGGCGCGGGCTTTGCCGTCGGTCGGGTCGGACAAGCACTCAGATTTAACACCAGCACTAATGATGGAGTAATTGTTCCGAATTCCGCCTCACTGAATCCGACTGATGCAATCACTCTTGAGGCGTGGGTAAATCCTTCCAGCTTCCCAAATTCGGGACCATCGGTGATTCGTAAAGATGCCAACAGCCCGGGCACGACGCAGTACTCTATTACGGTTCTCAATACCGGACAGGCACTTTGTAGCATCGGGACGTTCGCTGTTCCCATTGGCGGCTCAGTGCCGCTGAATCAATGGTCGCACCTTGCCTGCACATATGACCGGCAGAACGCCCGTTTATATGTCAACGGAGTTGAGGTGGCTTCCATTGCCGCGACACTGCCGATTCCCAACACAAATCCCCTGAACCTCGGCATTGGGAAGGAAGACGGGTTCACTAATCGAAACTTTGACGGACTGATTGATGAGCCGACAGTCTATAATCGCGCTTTGACCAATGCGGAAATCACGTCAATCATCAACGCCGGACTCGCCGGAAAACTCAAAGACAACACAACTCCAACAGGTGCGAATGTCGCCGTCAGCACAAAAAGTGACGGAACCGTAACTTTCCCGACCGTTTCAACCGCCGGAATTACACAGCAAATCCCACTCGATTTGTCGCTTCTACCAAGTTTGCCTATAGGTTCAACGACCACAGGTTTAACTTATGACATTGCAACAAATGCCCTATTCACAGGTTCGCCGCAAGTTTGCTTCAATCTTCCTTTGATTACAAATTTGACAACTTTTAACGGTCTGCGAATTTTACATCTTGAAAGCAATGCATGGACAAATAGGACAAATTTGGCAAGTATAAATTTTGCAACAAAAACCATTTGCACAAGTGGGTTAACATCGCTTTCGCCCTTTACTATTGTTCAAGGTGCTGGTCCGACTCCAACTCCAACTCCGACTCCAACAGCTACGCCAACACCGACACCTATAGCTACGCCTACGCCGACTCCAACACCGACTCCAACGCCGACTCCAACGCCGGGTAATGTTTGCACTCCGGTGACGACTGTAACCGAAGGCGATCTCTTCCCGGGCGGAATTGTTTCCTTTGGTGTAATGAGCGGTCCGGGTTCGGTAACGGTCGATCACGTCAATGCCGGAACAG
>JANMAA010000232.1:0-21567 GCA_031359215.1 Acidobacteriota bacterium
GCAGTTATTTGCGGTGCTACTTTTTCAACCTGTGCCGCATAAAAATCAATTCTCGTCTGTTTTGCTTCTCCTTCTTTTTCAGCTAAATTCGGCTCCGCGCAGGTCAACTGTTAAAGCAAATGAGGCGTTCTGTTTCTCACAAATCAGCGAAATGATTGACGCTTCCAAGCCTTTTTCTGCTCTCCTCAAAGAGCAATTTATCAAACAGCCAAACAGAACAATTCATAAATCAGAATTTGTTAATTTAACGGATCAGTCGGGATGATATCGTCAATCCAACAACATTGGGTACGCTTGATGAACATATAAAATTTGTCATAGCTAATGGTGTGCCAAACTAATTTGTGCTCCGCAGTAAAGATATAAGTATTGTCATGAAGAGGTTTCCCCTACTCAGATAATCTTTAAAACAACGAAATCCATATCACTTTTGATAGCATAACAATCAAAAGTGATATGGATTTCACTACCACCAAAAACTATGCCAAACAGTTCAATAATAAATCTCCGTAACCAGCGCGTCCGATAACATCCTCCCCTATTTCCAATTCACCCCTTTAACTACCCGACAAATAGAAACAACAGGTCATCTCGACCAGCCAACCTGCCTTAAATAGTTACAAAACAACAGCAAACAACTCCCTATTAAAAAACAACACAATAAAGTAACCACTTGCTGTCTGACAGACTTATCAGATATCCAACCTAAGGTGCACCATGTAATTTGAGGTAGCTCTGCATTTCCGCTTCATCCGTCCATTTGATCACCGGTTCCTTCTGCCGGGGCACCCGGTATACCGGAATCGCCTTCAAAACCTCGGCATCAAAACAATTGCGCAGTTTCGCTAAACCGTCTGCTTTACTCCGTATCACTTCGCTATATTCCGGGCTTAAGGTAAAGCCTAGAAACCTTCTTCCGTCAGCAGATTCATGCAGGCAGTCAAAGACATATGAAAAAGTTAATTCTTCGACCGAATTCTCACTTGTCATTTTGCCGGATATTGATTTTCTTTTCGCCGGTTTAGAATTTCTGACCATCCCGCAGTTATTTTACAATAAAAATATCAGCAGCCGGGAGAGAAAAATATCAACCGGTCGGTTTTACCCGAAAATGATCAAAGAAATAATTAAAATGCGCATTGTCTTTCACAACGCTGACCCTGTATTGGTTATCTCAACTGCTCCAACCGATTTTCCAAGCAGTTTTTACCAAATACCGGTCGATAAAGAAACAAAAATCAGTCCTTCAGGTAAGTATACAGACGCTCTTCGAGAAAGACCTTGAGGTCGGCCACAGTTTTGGTTGTTTCATCAAGCAGCACTTCCCTATCGGCTTTAATCATTAAGGTCACCAGATCCTCGATCACCAGAATTGTCACCCGGTAATCCCGTGCCTTCACCCGACTGCTAAACTCCATCTGTGCCGAGTCCGCTTCACTCAACACAAAACCATTGGTTTTCATCAGGCGGATTACTTCTTCACCTTCATCTTTTGTCAACATATGCAGCCAATTCTACCACAAGCAAAATTACCAAAACTGCTGCCGGCTAAAACGTGCTTTTACAATAAAGCTTTACTTCCCTTTTGTCCGGTCAGCGATAACTTCAAAACATATGGAAAGATAGATTTGTTTACTCGACCGATTAAGTCGAATCTACTTATTCATCACCTCCCGGTTAAAGAATTGGGAAAACCGGAACAGTTTATCCTCAACTGACAGGGTAAAACTAACCCCTGGAAAGTGCAATTGTTGGTGGAAATTATCAGTTTCATTAGCTTATTTGTTTTTGGTTGGCTCTGTATCGTGCTTTTTCCGGCATTTGTGTTTTTTTAGGTTGGGGAAAGAGATAAAAGGTTGCGTCTGCTTGAAGTTTCTTTCCACAATTACTTTTCTCTCAGATCAGAACCATGCATTCACTTAATTTTTGAATACATTCGCTATTCGCGAATAGCGAATTTATAATATGAAAATGATCTTAAAGCCGCAGAATATCGTCGTTGTACTCAAGCTTTGCGGATACGCGCCAAACGCCCGACCGCCATATGGAGCCATTGCTGTAGAACTCAAGATGAGCGCTTCGGAAATTCACTCGGCTGTTCAGCGATTGAAAGGTTCACGCCTGCTGCACGGCTCGGAAATGAACGAAAAACCGAATTTGAGCGCACTTGAAGAGTTCCTAATCCATGGGGGTCAAGTACGCGTTTCCGGCGACTCGCGGCGGGATGACGCGCGGGATGCCGACTTCTTACGCGGCGGAACCACTGTGCCGGCTGATCAAAGCAGGTAGCGAACCGGTGCCGGTCTGGTCGGATCCGCAGGGCACGACACGCGGCATTGCCCTTGCGCCTCTCTGTAAATCAGTTCCTGAGGCGGCAAAACTCGATTCCGTTCTTTACAAACGCTTAGCAATAGTGGATGCCATTCGAGACGGACGGGCGAGAGAAAGAAATTTAGTGGAAAAAGAATTGAAAAACAGTTTAAAGCAAATTGAAGTAAGCCTATGACTAATCCGAGTCTTGAGATGCTGCGAATTGCCGTAGAAAATCTCGGCGATCTTGCCGATGAAATGGTTTTTGTCGGCGGATGCACGACCGGGTTGTTCATTACCGACGAGGGTGCCGCAGAAGTGCACACAACTGACGACGTTGATTCGATAGTTGAAGTCACTTCATACGGGCAATACAATACGTTTGCGGAGAAGTTAAAGAAAATTGACTTTCGTGAAGACACCCGCGAGGGAGCACCCACCTGTCGTTGGGTCAAAGGAGAAACCGTGCTTGACGCGGATGCCGCTCGATGAAAAAGTTCTCGGATTTACAAATATCTGGTATGAGCCGGCAATCGAAGCAGCCGAGACGCGCAAAATCCTGCCTGATGTAACTATCAGAGTTATTTCTGCTCCGTATTTCTGCGCCACTAAACTCGAAGCTTTTGACGGCAGAGGAGCAGGCGCTTATCAGGCGAGTCACGATCTAGAAGATATTATCACGGTGATTGATGGAAGGGCGGAAATCATCGACGAAATATCCCATGCCCCGGTAGACGTTTTCCGGCGGAATGTGTTCATCACGGCAGAGAGTTTCAAAGGCTTCCTTACGCTTTTTGTTCCAGAAAATATCGAATTCGTCGGTGATCCGGTCTTCGTCGGAAATCTCCGGCAGGTTTTTGTCAATGAATTCGATAATCAATTCGCGCTTGCTTCGCAGTTCGACATCACCGGCGAGCAGTTCGGAAATCCGTTTATTGATCCGCTCCTTTTCTTCCGGGGTCGCACTGTTGTAATTGGCGAGCAGGCGCAAAATATAGGCGACATTGATTTCGTCGCGGTGCATCAGTTCGAGTTCAAAATCAACATCTTCCAAAATCGAAACTTTTGCTTTGTTCCTACCGCTTTTTACCTTGTCGTAAAGATCGAGATATTTGCTTTTGTAATCTTCAAATTCCTGTTCGGTCATTGCCAGATCGTCAAAAAAAAAATCGGCAAAGGTCGTCAGGGCATTTTTGACGCGGAGCAGTTCGCGGAAAGATTTGATGAATTTCAGTTCGTCGTCTTCCGTAACGAGATCATCTTCTTATCTTTCGTCAATTCCATTTTGCTTGAATGGATTTGGCTTTTGACGGCATTATCGAATGTCTCGAAAGCATCTTTTACGAGTCGAAAAACGACTGATTTGAAACTGAACACATAGAAACTGAACAAAATTTAATAATCTGAATTAAATAAATTTTGACCTCATAACTCCATTTTTGTTATATGCCGTGTTTTATTTGTTTTGTAATCTCACAAATTTGTTTAAATTGTTTAAAATTTTTTTCTTGACAAGAACTATTTCTCCGGCTATAATCCTTCCAGTCCTAATTTATTTCAGTTAATCAAAAATCGTTTTCTATAAAGTTGCGCGAGTATCTTCTAAAATATCCGCGACCCCAAAAACTGCCACTGGAGGGTAATGACCATGAAAATGCCGACGATAAAAGCCGTCACTGGTTTTGAGGCTGTCTCTTTAGTTTTTTTCACTTTTCTTTTCCTAATATTTGCAACAAACATTTACGCCAGAGATCTGACCAACCGGTTGGATTTCAACGGTGACGGTCGGGCGGATATTGCCGTCTACCGCGAAGGAAATCAGAGCAGGTCAACTGCCGTTTATGATCCTTCAACGTGGTATTATTCGGATCCTATTAGCGGCACAAGCGGCGGTGCCCAATGGGGACGCACGCTGGATGTTCCCCTTCCGGCAGATTATGACGGGGATGGAAAGACTGACCTTTCCATTTTCAGATGGTTTGACCCGGTCGCCGTCCCGTTTGATTTTAATCAAATTTGGACATTTGGCAGTTTAACCAACCAAACTCTTCCGATTCGCGGCTTTGGTAATACGTCCGGTCGGAAAATGGGAAGAAACTTTGTTGTGGAGACGGGGGGAAGCACTCAGAAAGCCGAAGTCGGTGAATTTCAACGCACATATATAAAGGAAGCCTCCGCCTATAGATATGTCTTTTATTATCAGAAAGGCGATGGGTTGGTGACTAAAGAAACAATGGATCCGCCAAATGCTTACGGAACCTACGTTCAAGTACCCGTACCGGAAGATTACAACGGTGACGGAGTAAGTCAGGTCGCCGTCTTTAATATCAATGACAGATGTTATCTTGTCTGGGGAACGGATTCGTCAGGCGATCCCAGCAATTTGCCGCCTGACAAATACTGCTTTGATCCCGGCTATGATACCCCTGCTCCCGGCGATTACGATGGAGACGGTGCCGCTGATTATGCCGCCATAAAGATAACCGATAGTGGTGGTGGTAAACTTGTTGAGTGGAAAATACAGGGTTCCACCGCCGGGCTGATGACATCCCAAATCCAATTGTCAAGCAACTCGTCAAATATTAAGCCGCAGGCGGCAGATTATGACGGAGATGGCAGGACGGATGTGGCTGTTGTTCAAGCCAACGGCACAAGTTGGAAATGGACAATTATAAAAAGCAATTGTGGTATTGCCTGTTTCCCATCCACTTACAGTGTTGATTTTGGACTCGTTACTGATGTGCCGCTGGCAAGCCCTTATTTCTACGATCCCTGGTACTAAAGAGAATCACTTTAACAAAACCCGAATTTTCCGACCAATTTGTCGGATTCTCGATTTACCATTCAATTAACCTACAACTTGAACAGATCAGGAGAGTAAGTATGAAGACAACACGGTCATTTTCGATAAAGATTTTCTCGATATTTTTTTTGCTAATTCTGTGTTCGCAGCTTTTCGGACAAACCGGTGACCGGATCAGGCTGCAGCAGCAGGCGACTTTCGGTTATAGCCCGGTACTCGATAATGAAATCGCTACGATCGGAATCGAGCAATATATCAATAATCAGTTAACGACATCCGGTCCGACAAATGCTTTTCCCGATACCGATCTCCAACCGATTCAGCCGCGCCCGAATTGTAATATCGACACACCTTCAAACTGTTACCGGGATTCCTATTCGATGTATCCGCTGCAGAAATGGTTTTTTCAGGAAGCCCTTTACGGAAATGCCCAGCTGCGGCATCGCGTCGCCTGGGCACTAAGCCAGATGTGGGTAACTTCGGCGTTTGAAATTACCCAATCACGTCATATGACGGAGTATTACAAGTTGCTTTATAAGCATGCTCTCGGTTTACCGGCGGGAACATCGGGTGATGACTCTTATCGCGGGTTGATGAAAGAGATGACCCTTAATGCCGCAATGGGCGAATATCTCGATATGGCATACAGTCAAAAAGCCAGTGGGGTAATAGTACCAAACGAAAATTATCCGCGTGAATTACTACAATTATTTACCACCGGTGTAAATGTACTCGATACTAATCCGGATCCGAATTATTATGGTAAGGAAAAACTTGATAGCAACGGCAGACCGATTCCCGTCTATACCCAGAGTCAAATAAACGAATTTGCCAGAGTATTTACGGGTTGGTCATTTTGCAATGTTTCCGATGTCTATGGTCAATGTCCCAATGCGCGTCTAGGAGTTATGAACTTTATTGATCCGATGAAATTGAATACGGACAATCACGACGGGTTACCCAAAACGCTTAGTTTATATGTTGGTAATACGGTAGTTAGTCAAAGTATTACGCGTGGAACACCCGGAACAACCGAACTGGATCTGGCTTTGGATTTTATTTTCAACCATCCGAATGTTCCCATTTTTGTCAGTAAACACCTGATTCAGCAGTTGGTGACGAGCAATCCTTCACCGCAATATCTGAAGCGAATCGCCGATGTTTTTATCAATGATGGAATAACGGGCAAACGCGGGAATATGAAAGCCGTCGTCAAGGCGATACTACTTGATCCCGAAGCGCGTGGTGACTCCAAGACCGATCCTTTCGGCAAACTCCGCGAACCTGTTCAATACGCTACCAATATTCTTCGTGCGTTCGGTGTCAAAAGCATAGGTCCCGGTATGAGTGACGGCGTAATCTTTAAGGATCCCAATTTTCTTAAAATGGGACAGCGACCATTCTATTCGCCGAGCGTATTTAATTACTACTCGCAAAAAAATGTAATAACCGTTAATGGTACCAATCTACTGGCACCCGAATTCGGTTTGCTGACCCCAACGACTGCTGTCGCCCGTGCCAATTTCGCAAAGAAGATCATATTTGACGGTATCGGACAAACTCCACCTGATATCCCGGATGGAACTGTCTTGGATTTAACAGAAATGGAGAACTATTCACGAAGTGGAGCCAACGGAGTACCGTTAGTTAATGCGCTTAACGCCAGACTGCTCAACGGCACGATGCCTAATCATATGCGGAATACCATTTTATCGGCGATAACCGCCATTCCGAAAGGCGATGCTAACGGGCGGGCGAAAACGGCAATATATTTGGTTGTAACTTCAGCAGAATATCAAGTTCAGAGGTAAAAAATCATGAAAGAATCAAGAAGAGAGTTTCTCAAAAAAGCCGGTGGTGCCATTGGAGTGACCACTTTAGCGTCGCAAACAGGTTATTTCGGAATGATTGATGCTTTTGCCAAAATCAGGATAAAAGCTTCACCGCAAATCAAAAGATCATTGGTGATGATCTTTTTAGCAGGTGGAAATGACGGGAACAATACAGTCGTTCCTAAGCATAGCGGAGATAATGGTTTTTCAACATATGCTGCCGGGCGGGGAGATTTGATAATCCCGTATAATAATCTGCTTGATATAAATGTTCCCGGAATCGGACAATTTGGACTTCATCCGAGTCTTGGTGTCCTTCCTAGAATTCCGAGCAATTGCAATTCAAGTGTCAACAATGGGATTCATGAACTTTGGGATCTTGGTAAAATGGCAATCGTGACCAATGTCGGAACGCTGGTTAAACCGACCACGCAAACCCAATATATAGACCCGGCTTACCCTAAACCATATCAACTATTTTCTCATGCTGATCAAATTGAGCAACATCAGAGTGCCTTTTCTAATGGAACCGACTACAAAGGATGGGGCGGACGTATTAGTGAAAAGGTTATTAACGAAGGGAATCTACCTATGCTAACCTCAATTGCCGGTTCGCAACTTTTTATCACGGGTGGAGCGAATCCGCTGGTCGTTTCCGATGCCACGACCGGACTGAATACACTTTTTATGCTTGATCATAGTGGTACGCCATATTCATCTATTGATCCGGCATTTAGAGGGTTGGTCAATCCGACTGCTACTCCCATACCGACACCGGCAAAATTTGTCACTGCCGCCAATGCAATAACCAATAATGCCCTGCTTGCCCAGGCGGAATTTAATGGAAATTATGAAGTTAACTGCCCTGATCGATTCCCACAGACCGGTATCGGGCAGCAGCTTAAGCAAGTTGCCCGTCTGATCAAGTTAAGCCAATCTCTACCTTCGTCACATAAAATATATTTCTGCCAATTAGGCGGCTTTGATACGCATAATTCTCAATTAATCCAACATTCTTCCTTGCTTTACCAACTCAGCCAGGCAGTTCGTGCATTTTATGATGAAATTGATGAAACGGGGTTAGGCAATACAGTAACTACATTTACCATGTCGGATTTTAATCGGACCTTCAGTCCGAATTCGAACGGCAGCAGTGCCGGCAGCGACCACGCCTGGGGAAATCATCAGTTTGTCATCGGCGGAGCGGTGGACGGAGGAAAATTCTATGGAATAAATACACCGAACAGAACTCCCTTCCCAACGCTGACCGTTGGCGGAGAATGTGATATTGAAACAGGTCCCGGAGCCCGCGGACGATGGATACCGACAACGTCTGTTCAAGAATATGCGGCGGCACTTGCCAGATGGTTTGGACTTCCGGCGAGCGAAATTGACTATGTGTTTCCGAATTATTCTATAAATTTCAATGACCCGGCAAGATGCGGTAAATTGAATTTTTTAGGAACTCAATCCTGCCCCTAATCAACAGTTGAAATAGATATCTTTAGAAAAGCAAGTGATTGTTTAAATAATCACTTGCTTTTCTATTAGTTTTCAGAACTCTGCAAAGACCATAAAAAATATAATATGGAGAGCGAAAAAAAGCGGGTCATCCGCACTTTTGATACTGCTGGCGAATTATTGCAACAGCTAGAAAACAAGCGTAATATTTCCTCAAATCAACATTTCTAGGAGGATTATTGAGATGGCTCTTCGTCCACAAACTGTTCCGCCGGTGCCGGAAGAAACCGTTCGCATCGCTCGTGCCGCTTTTCCCAAAGGCAATCTGTATCTTCAGATTCAAGATGAAATTGGTGTTTTATTGACTGATGCCGATTTTACCGATCTCTTTCCGGCAACCGGAAAGCCTGCTTATGCCCCGTGGCGACTGGCTCTAGTGGGTCATTTGACAATTAGATAGCCATTCTGTGGCGACAAGTTTATAATATTCGGCGGAGGTTTCAAATGAGTCGCCGACAAAAGAATCCATTACGCCAGCTTTCAACTGAGGAATATCGATGGTTAACACTAATTTCGCGTTCAACCAGTGAACCAGCCGGTCATGTTGTGCGTGCTCAACAACTGCTCGCCGTTGCTGCCGGAGCAAGTTATATGGAAGCCGCACGAGCAACGGGGCGCAAGTCCAATGATGCCGTAGCGCAGTTGGTTGCCCGCTTTAATCGCGAAGGATTAAAAGCTGTCGAACCCAAAAAAGGTAGTGGCGCACCGCCCGATTACGGAGCGGCGGAACGCGAACGGATTCTGCGCGAAGCACGTCGCGACCCAAATCCAGAAACGGATGGGACGACAAATTGGTCGCTGATGACACTGCGACGTGCTTTGCGTGAAGCAAATGATGGTTTGCCGGAAGTGAGCACCTACACGATTCGCTCTGTTTTGAAGGGTGCCGGCTTCGGCTGGCGGCAAACGCGTACCTGGTGCGAAACCGGCATCTCGATCCGGCGGCGCAAAAACAGAGCGCAGGTCAAAGTAGTAGACGTGGATGCCGAAGCAAAAAAAAGCTGATCGAGCGAGCTTACACCTTGGGCACGCAAATGAATTTGGCGGTCTGGACAGAAGACGTGAGTTTGGTAATTTGATTTGGGACAGTTCGGCACTCTGATTTGGCTCACCACTAAGTCAAACAATCGGTTACTCTATTGAGCATTCTTAGCAATGGAGGTCAAGCCGATGGAAAGGAGGCTGAAAGTGGAGTTATTTGAAGAAATTCGCCGTGAATATGAACACGGCTGCGGCACGATTATCGGGACAGCGCAGAAGTTCGGCGTGCATCGGAGAATGGTTAGACAGGCAATTGAATGCGCTTTGCCGCCGGAACGTAAAAAGCCCGAACGAAAAAGGACGAAGTTTTCTTTGGTCAAAAGTTTTATTGAGCAGATTCTGCGCGATGATGAGCGCGCGCCGCGCAAACAGCGACATACGGCGCATCGGATTTTCTCTCGTCTGCAAACCGAGATACCGGAGGTTTCAGTCAGCGAGCGAAGTCGGCAGCGCCGCCGTCATTGGTTAGGCGGCTCGGGAGCCGTTGCCGGACAAACGATGAGGAATCGCCGAACATTGAGCGAACAATGGCTATCTAATTGTCAAATGACCCACTAGTGGGCTTGTTTCAAATGCAAACGGTTAATCTGGCGAAAATCGCCAGAGGTTTTTCCGGTGATGCAAAAGCAGCTTCCAATTATGGACTAACGGGAGGGAACGTGAAATTACGCCCCATAAGAAAAAGTTCACAACCGAAAACACTTGTGGGATTGGTTTTACGTCGTAGTCCTAACAATTCAGTACCGACATTATTTCTTCTAATGATAAATAATTTCCGAAAAGAGGAATAAACGGAAGAAATTGGACAAAAAATCAACTGAAATCATTTATGGTAAGTTGATTCTTTTATCAATCGCTCGATTATTGTGAATTTTCTTAAAAGCCGTGTGAAAATTTTATCAGGAGGCGAAGCGAAGGTGAAAATGTTATCGACTTATTATGAATGTATCAGTTAAGGCAGTTTGGCAGGAGACTATTTGAGTTTCGTTTTATTTGCCGCCACAATTGGCTGATTGAGATATTTATGTCAAACAGAAACCAGTGAAGCTGCATTTATTTCATTAGATATAAAAATTTATTTTTCTTTATTGTTAATAATCCGCCGCCGCGCACGTTTATATTTATGGATGACGATTCAAAGGAGACTAACGTGAGCAATATCGCCGCCAATACGCTATTAAACAGCGATTTAATAAATTCCGCAAAAAACGCAACCCAGCCTCAAGCGATTGCGGAAAACGCGGAGTTTGAAGAACTCGAAGTTCTGTTTCGCAATTATCATAAATCAATCTTCCGCATTGCATACCGTATTACGGGCAGCCAGAGCGACGCGGAGGACGTGCTGCAGACCATTTTTTTGCGGCTCACCCCGAATTGGGAGCGACGCGATCTTTCGCCGAACCCGCAAGGCTATCTGCACCGGGCAGCGGTTAACGCTTCGCTCGACTTGATTAGAAGACGGGCGCACGCCAATTTTGTCGCTTTGGATATCGTGGATTTCGATCAAAACTCAAAATTCTCAGCGGCGAGCCCCGAAGACGATATGGCGGACGTTGAGCTGCGCGAACTGTTTCGCCATGCGGTCGCCAAACTTGAAGGACGCGCGGCGGAGGCATTCGCGCTGCGTTATTTTGAAGGCTACGACAATGCTCGCATCGCGCAAGTTTTAGGCACGTCGCAAATGGTCGTCGCGGTCACGCTGCACCGCGCCAGAACACGTCTGCGCAAAGAAATCGGCAGTTATTTGGAGAAACACAATGAAGCATAATAAACGAGATTTAGACGCAATGATTGATAACGCGACGCGCGGAATCCGCGACGAGCAGATCGAAGAATCAATTATCAACCAATCCGCAGAGAACGTCTGGGCGCGAATCAGCCGGCAGATGACGGAGGAAAATTCTCTGTCCGCCGCAATTTCAGGAGATTTAAATACAATGAACGCTAACACCAATACCGAACAAATTAACGGATGCGCGGATTTTCAGACGCTCATTCCCGCGTATCTTGACGGGAAACTTTCGACAGCGCGCGCTTTGCTTTTAAAAGATCATACTAACGAATGCATTCCGTGTCGCCGGGCGTTAAAAACCGAACGCGGCGACACAACAACAGTTCGCACACGTCAGCCGGCAAAACAACCGCAGCACACGTTTATGAACGGATGGAACAGAGCAACGGTTGCGCGTTGGAGCATTGCCTCCGCCGTTCTCGTCTGTTTGGGATTTGCCGGATTGTTCGTCTCCGAGCGTTTTGATTGGTCTGGAACAACCTTAGCGGCAACACTTGAAAATACAAACGGTGCGGTTTATGTAGTTTCCGACGCTCAGAGCCGACAACTTGCGGCGGGTGAACAGATTCAGAAAGGTCAACGTGTGCGCACGGCGAAAGATTCTAATGCGGTGTTGCAACTTGCTGACGGTTCGACAATTGAGATGCGCGAACGCTCCGAATTTTCGGTCAGCGAAAACCGGCGCGGCGTGACCGTCAATCTGACGCGCGGCGATGTCATCGTTGAAGCCGCCAAACAGCACAACGGTCGTCTTTATGTGCAAACACCTGATTCGCTCGTCTCGGTCAAAGGCACGATCTTCGCGGTCGAAAGCGGCACGAAAGGCTCGCGCGTTTCGGTCGTTGAAGGCGAAGTAAAAGTCAATCATGCAGGCAAAGATGAAACCTTGCTGCCCGGCGATCAGACAACGACAAATTCCAGTTTGGACAAAACTTCAGTTGAGCAGAATGTTGCCTGGAGCCGTAATGCCGCCAAATATGCGAACCTCATTTCGGAATTGGCGAAATTGAAACGCGACATCAATCAAAATGTGCCGCGTCCCGGCGTACGCTATTCTTCCAAATTAATTGAGCTCGTTCCCGAAAACACGGTGTTTTATGCGGCACTGCCGAATTTAACCGAATCGCTTGCCCAATCTCACCGCATAATGCAGGAGCGCATAAGTCAGAATCCGGCACTCGCTGAATGGTGGAAAGGCAATCGCGGCGGCGGCATCAACGAACGAACGCTTGAAAGAGTGCGCGAATTCGGTTCACAGCTTGGCGAAGAAATCGTCGTCAGCGCGGAAATGAATCAGAATGGCGAGCCGAACGGCATTCTCGTTCTCAGCGAAGTAAAAGATGCGGTAGGTTTTCGCGCTTATCTCGATGGGCAAATTGCGAATTTCGCCAAAGACTCCAGTAACGCACCGAAGTTGAGCATCATTGATGATCCGTTGACGGCAACAGTTGCGAACGCTCCGAAAACACAGACTGTCAACGGCGACGCGAAAACGAAAAGCGCTCAAACTAAACCCGAAGAATTATTCGTCTGGATTCACGACGACATTTTCGCGGCATCACCGCAGATTGAAAGCCTGCGTGGATTAGCGACGAGGATAAATGCATCGGAAGCGAATCGTTTTGCAAATTCGGTGTTTTACCAACGTATAAAGGACGTTTATAAAGACGGCGCGGGAATCGTTGTCGCCGCCGATCTCGAAAAAATCATCGCGCAGACAGTCAGTAAAAACGACAAACCGGACGCTGCTCGTCAGATCGAAGGTTTTAAACAGCTCGGCGTGATGAATTTGCGTCACTTCGTCGTCGAACAAAAAGAAGTGAACGGCAAAACTTTGAGCCGTGCGGCATTGACGTTCAACGAATCAAATCGCAGCATCGCGTCGTGGCTTGCCGCGCCGGGTTCGATGGGCGCGCTCGATTTTATTTCGCCGAACGCTAACGTCGCCACCGCATTTGTCGTCAAAAAGCCGGAGTTTTTGGTTGACGATCTGCTTGGATTTTTAGAAACGGTTGATCCGAATATGCGGCGCAGTCTGGATGACATTCAAAAATCGCAGGGCTTCGATATTCGCAGCGATTTTGCCGCACCGCTCGGCGGCGAGTTCGCCTTCGCCCTTGACGGTCCGATTCTGCCGACACCTTCGTGGAAAATTGTGTTAGAAGTTTATGACCAGGCGAAATTGCAGGATACTTTTGGGCGGGCAATCGAAAAACTGAATCAATTTTCCGCGCTGCATGGCAAAGGCAAATTGACTTTGGAAACGGAAACGGCGAATAATCGAACATTTTACTCGATAAAAGCTGCTGACGCGGGACTTGCCGCGTATTATACATATGCGAACGGCTATCTCGTCGCCGCGCCGAGCCGGGCTCTTTTGGAACAGTCGCTCAATAACCGCGACGCAGGACAAACGCTTGTGCGTTCGTCTCGATTTATGAGCGCGCTGCCCGTTGATGGCAACACGAATTTCTCCGCAATTTTCTATCACGATCTCGCACCGCTGATTCAGCCTCTGGCGGAAAAAATGAAGAATATGGGCGGTGAAAATATGACGGAAGAACAGCGTCAGGCACTCGGCTCGATTGACGCAAACGCGCCACCGACTTTAGCTTACGCTTACGCCGAAGGTGACCGTATCACGCTCGCCGCAAACACCGAAGGCGGCGCGTTCGGCTTAAGTCCGGCGAGTCTGATCGGTCTGCCCAACTCGTTCGAAATGCAGCACATTTTAATGAACGCGATGGGCAATAAAAACGTAGAAAAGAAATAATGGATAGAAACAATGCGAATTAGCACGAACAACGACGGACGATATTGAAATCGTCCGTCGTTGTTTGTCGTATCGATTGGTGTGTTACGATGATGCAGAAACAATTATTTCAACTTTTGGCTTTATATTCGCCTTTGCTTTTATGAAACCTGTTCTCATTTACGTTGCCATTGAGAGTCATAATGTTGAAATGTGGTTTTCCAGTTGATGCAATTCCCGAACACGATGATTGTTACCGTATAGTTACTGTAAATGACGACCCGGAACATTGGTATCCACAGTTCTCTTTTGGCGACATAGTGCGCTGTGAAATCCATACTTTTGCAGAGGGTGAGTTTGGTTTAGTTGCGCGTGAAAGATGCGGGCATAATTCTCGTTGAATTCTTAATAATAACAGCATGACAAGTGTCGTCGAACTTAAACAACTGAGCGTGACGTTTGGAAAGCGTCCGATTCTGAAATCTCTGAGCGGGTCGCTTAATGGTCGAGCTATCGGTTTGCTTGGACCGAACGGGGCGGGCAAGACTTCGCTGATTCATACTCTTTTGGGGTTTCATCCGCCGACTTCCGGGACGGCGCGGATTTTCGGGAAGGATGTTACGACGGACGCGAAGCAGGTGCGGGCGACGGTCGGTTATATGCCGGAACGCGATTCGTTTATCGCCAAAATGTCATGCGTTCACTTCGTGCGATTAATGGCGGAGCTTTCCGGCATTCCCGCGAAACACGCGCTCGAACGGGCGCACGAAGCATTGTTTTTCGTCGGTTTGGGCGAAGCGCGTTATCGTTCAGTTGATAGTTATTCGCTCGGAATGAAGCAACTTGCCAAGCTCGCGCAGGCGATAGTTCACGGACCGAAATTGATTATTTTAGATGAACCGACGAACGGACTCGATCCGCCGACGCGGAGCCGGATGATCGCGCTGATTCGCCAGATTCGTGACGGCGGACGCGCTCGCATACTCTTGTCATCGCATTTGCTGCGCGACGTGGAGGAATGCTGCGACGAAATTCTCGTTCTGAAAGATGGGCGCATCGCCGCCAACTGTAATCTCGAAGAAGAGCGCAAGGCGAATCGTAAATTTATCGAGCTTGAAACGCGCGGCGGCGACCGGAAAGGTTTTGCCGAAGCAATCGGCAATTTGGGCTGTGAATACGCGCTGTCGGGCGAGAGACGAATGAAACTGATTATGAATGAGACGGTCGAGATCAGCGATTTGTATCGCCTCGCGCTCGAAAATTCGGTGCAGATTCGGCGTTTAAATTTCAAGCGCGATTCGCTCGAAGATATTTTTTTGAAGGCGATGGAAAATGGAGACGCGGACGCGAAAATCAATCAGGAAGATGCGGCTGAAAACATTAACCGGAGAGCGAACTGATGGCGGTTTATGAGCATTTATACGGTGCATATGAAGGCGAATCGCACTCGCCTTGGTCGCGCTTCTTTGTCATTCCGCGCTACGCTTTGCGCGAGGTTTTCAAATCGAAACTGCTCGTGACGGTTTTTGTTTTGTGCTTTATTTATCCGCTCATCGCCTCAATTATGGTTTATCTGCATCACAACGCGAACGCGCTCGCAGTGCTGCAAATCAACATCCGTGAGCTTTTGCCGATTGACGCATCTTTTTTTCTGGCTTTCGTGCAGGTTCAGGGCGCTTTCGCTTTTATTATGACCGTGCTGATCGCGCCGCCGCTGATTTCGCGCGATTTGTCGAATAACGCCCTGCCGCTTTATCTGTGCCGTCCGCTTTCACGCACCGAATACGTTCTCGGCAAAATGGCGGTCATCGTTATTCTGCTGTCAATGGTAACTTGGATTCCGGGTTTGCTGATTTTCTTTTTTCAAGTATCGCTCGCCGGATTTGCCTGGGCTTGGACGAATACCTGGATGATGCAGGCGATTTTTTCAGCAAGCATCATCTGGATTGTATTGCTGTCTTTGCTCGCGCTCACCGTGTCGTCGCTTCTCAAATGGCGCGTCGTGGCAAGCGGCGCGTTATTGGGTTTGTTCTTTGTACCGAGCGCATTCGGTGAAATCGTCAACAATCTTTTTTTAACGCGAACCGGACATTTGATCAGTTTATGGGCGACGATCAACAGCATTTGGCGCGGGTTGTTCGGACTTTTTGTAAGACAGACCGGAAGCATTCGCGGAAGAGTTAACAATCCGATTTACGACGGACAGGTCGTGGACATCGTGCTGTTGGAGCCGCCCCAATGGGTTTCGTGGCTGGTCATCGTGCTAGTCTGCACCATCTGCGTTTGGTTGCTCGCGCGAAAGGTGCGCGCATATGAGGTAATTAAATGACACAGACGACTACTTCACAGACAATAAAATCTTCAACCCCGACCGCTGCCACGACAACTCAGTCAACTGCTCCCGTGTCTGCTGACAAGTTAATCGTCTTTGAAGAAGTATCTAAATTCTATGGTGAGATTCTTGGTGTTAATCGGGTTAACTTGCAAATCGCGCCGGGCATTACGAGTCTCGTCGGACCGAACGGTTCGGGCAAAACGACCTTGATGAATTTGATGTGCGGTCTACTCAAGCCGACCAGTGGGCGCATCAGCGTGCTCGGCACATCGTCCGCTGACCCGGAAGCGATGTTTCAAAAACTCGGTTACTGTTCGCAGTTCGATTCATTTCAGCGCGGCGCGACCGCCCGCGAGTTTATCGAATTTTACCTGCGCGTTCACGGTTACACAAAACAGGAAATCGCTGAATTAACCAACACTGCGCTCGAACGCGTGTCGCTCGTCGAGGCGGCAGACCGCAAAGTTTCGGCGTTCAGCAAAGGAATGCGGCAGCGCGTCCGGCTCGCCCAATCAATCGCGCACAATCCGTCGGTGCTGATTTTGGACGAACCTTTAAACGGGCTTGACCCGATGGCGCGCGCCGAAATTATTCGTCTGTTCCGGGAACTGGCGGACGCCGGAATGTATCTGATTATTTCGAGCCACATTCTTCACGAAGTTGATATGATGAGCGATTCCGTCGTGCTTCTGCACAACGGCTACGTCGTCGCCGAAGGCGAAGTCCACGGCGTACGCGACGAGATCATCGAACAGCCGATCCAGATTCTGATTCGCTGCGACCGACCGCATGTTTTAGCCGCGCCTCTTTTTGAACACGAATCAGTCGTCGAAGCGCGTATTCATAATGATGGAAACGGATTATTCGTCAAAACGCGCCGACCTGATGATTTTTATTTGCTGCTTAACAAAATAATCACCGAACAGAATCTGCAAATCGAATCAATCGCACCCGTTGACGACGATTTAAATGCCGTCTATCAATATTTAATCACATCCGACGGAGGGCAAATTTGATGAGTTCAACCACTCAATTCAGTGAACCTACTGAAATAAACCCGCCGACTTTAAATCGAGCAGAAAAATCTTTATGGTCGCGGCGTTTGCGGCAGATTTTCGCCGTGATGCGGCTTGAAATTAAGAAAAACTTTTTGAGCCGCCGCGCTCTTTTGCTCTATTTGATCGCCGCCGCGCCGCTCGTCCTGCTGTCAATATTCGCGCTTCTTATGCCGAATGATGAGCAGTCGGGGACATTCAGTGAACTCGGCACCGTTTATGCAGCGATCTACGGCGGGCTTATTTTACGCACGCTCGTCTTTTTCGGCTGCGCGTGGGTTTTTATGAATCTTTTTCGCGGCGAGGTGGTTGACCGAAGTCTGCATTATTATTTTCTCGCACCCGTCCGCCGCGAAATCCTCGTCGTCGGAAAATATCTAACGGGACTGATTGCAACAATCGTTTTGTTCAGCATCACGACCGTCGGTTCAATGCTGATGTTTTATTTCTCGCTTTATCCATCAGAATCCGCCAGATTCTTTTCCGACGGCGCGGGTTTCGGTCAGTTGTTCGCCTATCTCGGAGTGACCATTCTCGCCTGCATCGGTTACGGCGCGGTCTTTCTGCTCGTCGGTCTGTTTTTTCGCAACCCGATCATTCCCGCGCTTTTGCTTTACGGTTGGGAATGGATTAACTTTTTGCTGCCGCCGCTTTTGAAAAAAATCAGTGTGATTCATTATCTGCAATCGCTTACGCCGGTTTCAATGTCCGAAGGTCCGTTTGCCGTGCTGGTCGAACCGACTCCGGCGTGGATCGCCGTGCCGAGTCTTTTTATTTTCACGGGCGTGGTGCTGTTTCTGGCGAGCCGCCACATTCGCCGGATGGAGATAAGCTATGCTGGCGACTAACAAAAAAGATATGCGCACGAACAAATTTTTAGTGCTAATAATGCGATTGATGCGGAATGTTCGGAGTGTGCCGAGCGGAACATTTTTACACGCGTCTTTTTTAGGATTAGCATTGATGTTGACCGCTTCGTTCGGCTGCGCACCGTCTTCAACCGGTGGCGGCACACAAAACGATTCCACTTCATCTGCGCCAAACGACATACCCGAAATTACCGATGAAAAGCTCCGGCAGGAGATTAATGACATTTATCTGAGAGAAGTGCCGGAAGAAACCGGAGCGGGTGAGACGATCAGTTGGAGGATTGACGAAAACGAGCCAAAAGAGTTTACCGTACTCGAGAAAAAGTTCGACGGGAATCGCGCGACAATCGTCCTTAACCTCAAAACCGGAACAGCCCCGAACGCGCGTTCGCCGAAATATTTAGCAGGACAGATTCGCACTAATTGGGAACTGCAAACCGGCTGGGCGATGCGAACTTGGGAGATCGTGGAAACTGATAATATCTCGCTGAGATATAAAAATCTGCCCAAGCCGACTGTCCAAAATTCTAACCGTTAATTTTGTTTTAAAACCCCAACTACAGTTGATGTTGCGACCACAATTGAGAATTAGGAAAACACTTGAGAGTTAACTGTACCAGAACAGATTTTGGGGTTATTTGCCCAACCCGATACTGTTGGCGAATTCATTTGACATGGTTTATTATCTTCAAAAAACTTGCGAGGATGATTTTTATGTCACCAAAAATTGAACCAATTCCTGCGGTACCGGATGATACCGCTCGCGTCGCTCATGCCGCTTTTCCAAAAGGTAATTTGTATTTGAAGATGCGTGATGAACTTGGCACTTTTTACGAAGACTCTGATTTCGCCGACCTCTTCTCCAAACGAGGACAGCCAGCCTTTTCGCCGTGGCGATTGGCTTTGGTGACGGTAATGCAATTTGTCGAGGGACTCTCGGACCGCCAAGCTGCCGAAGCGGTGCGCGCCCGCATTGATTGGAAATATGCTTTGAGTTTGGAGCTAACCGACACTGGTTTCGATTTCAGCGTCTTATCGGAGTTTCGTGCGCGTTTAGTGAAAAAAGGTAATGAATCAAAGTTATTGGATAAAATGCTTTTTCGTTTTCAGGAAAAGCATTTACTCAAAAATCGCGGGAAACAGCGTACCGATTCAACTCATATTATCGCCAGCGTTCGTTATCTGTCACGGTTGGAAAGCGTGGCGGAAACACTTCGGGCGGCGTTAAATGAGATTGCCAAAATTATGCCTGAATGGACTAGCGGGAACATTCGTGCAAAATGTTACGCTTTGACAGCAAACTTTGTCTGAAAAGTCCCTAAAACCGTAACATTTCGCACTTTTGTTGGCGGCTATTTGTTTTCTACAAAGTAGGTTCCTTGCGGAAGAACGTGTTTGTAGGGCAGCAGCGATATGCGCGTCAATACTTCATCTTCGATTTCTTCGCCTTGCTCTTTTAGTTGATTGATTATCTTTTCGATTTTTACCGAGTTCCAGTACAAGATGCTGTTTGAGACAAGACTTAGACAGCTGGCTTTATTCATTATTTCTTCAAAATCTGAGGTGGTAAATATTCCCTGATTGGCGAAGAATATCCAACGCGGGAGTTTGTGCCGATATTCGCCTTTATTGAGTTGAATCCGAATAGTGCGGCGGAGGTCGGGATCGCTGATATAACGAATAATAAACTGCGTTTTTATGATTCTTCCCAAATGCGTAAAGGCCTGGCTCAAACGATCAGAGGGCGAACTGCTCATCAACCTTTGGACGATAATATGTGCCGGAGCGGTTTTATTTTTAAGCGAGACGGCAACCCGGATCATGGCGTCCCATTGTTCTGCGATAAGGGGTAGGTTGACCGATTTTTTCAGGAGCGGAGAGAACTTTCCGCCGTTGTAATCTTTGTTGATTTTATAGAGTTGTTGTTTTTTGAGGTCTCGAATTCGCGGCATAAAATAAAAACCCAAAAGATGACACAAAGCGAAGATGATTTCCGTGTAGCCGTGCGTATCGGTCGTGTGATCTTTGGGTTTGAGAATAGTGTTGTTTTCGAGTAATCCATCCAGAACATAAAGTGCTTCGCGTGGACTGCATGAAATAACTTTTGTGTTAAAAACCGAATATTGGTCTGAAACGTGGGTGTAAATGCCGATGGCTTTATCATAATAACCGTAATACCGGGGATAATATGAAGCAATCAGGCTGTCCGCCCGAAGCCGAAACCTTTGAGCATCCGAAGATGATATTTCACCTGCTCCGTAAATTGTGCTGATCGGTAATTGGTGATGATGATTGACAATTTCGGCATTGGCATCGGTCAAAGTTTCTTCTCGGATATAGCCGTCCAAAACATAACGGAGCATATCAACCGAAACATCACTAACGCTGGAACTCATTGCCACGATGCCGAGATTAGTGGCTTGTGAAAGAATTGCCGAGATCAGCGTTTTGTAGAAATTCGGAGGTCGTGACTGATGTTTTTGGAAAGTTGTAAAGTGCCTGGTGAAACCGACTTCGGCATCTACTTCCATGAGAAGATTTTCAATTCGGATCATTGGAAGCCCCGAATTAATCGTCTGCTGAAGTTTTTTGACCTGATCGGAAATATCGGTCTTTTTATCCCGGCTTAATTTTAGTTTTCCATCTTCAATTCGGGCAAAATTATCATCGGCGAATTTGATTTTTGATTCTTTGAAGGATTTATGAAAGGTTGTTTCCAGAGATTGGATGGCATTTTCGGGCAGTGGTTGACTGATACTTTCATAAATCGTTTTCTGTTCGTTTTCCCAATGCCGGTTATCAAGCAGCATCTTCCAAAAGGAGATATATTCTTTGCTCTGTGGAAGATAAAGATTGCCGGAACGCATGTTTTCTTTGATGGCTATTGCCAAACCCGTTTCCCAGGCGTTTCGATTTAACTGTCCTTTTTTATTTTTCAAAACTCGCCGCAGTTCTTTCGGAATAAAAGAAACGGGAGCATTTTCGGGGAGATTTTTTATTTGTCCGGAATCTAACCGACGGACAATTTTGATAGCTTCTGTCAAATCTTCGCTTCCTTCTTCAGCTTCAAAAGGCAGGTTGATGAAATCGGCAAAGTATTTTCTTAAACTGGGATAATGAGAGATCAATAAATCCGCATAACCTCTTTCTTCAAGATATTTGAACTCATTGAGATGGGCAATTGACTCAAACAACTTTTCTTCGCCAACCGCGTCAATAATAGCTTGGGTAGCGGTCAGCGAACCGTTTTGCCGATG
>JANMAA010000259.1:0-35969 GCA_031359215.1 Acidobacteriota bacterium
TTCACGCCTGAAGGCGTTACTCTGAACCCGTGTAGAAAATAATGGAAGTTAAAAACCCCGCAAATGTAAAAGAGTTGCTTTGGGAAGTTTTGGAGATTGAACCGGCAAAGCGGCGGGAGTTTTTGGACAATGCCGGAACGAGTGCCGAAATTCGTGCCGAAGTCGAATCGCTTTTGTCTTTTGAAGCGGTCAGCGCGGATTTTATGTCGCTCGCTATCACCGATTTTTCAAAGGATTTCGAGCCGGAAATTGAAGCCGACGAAAGTTCGCTCGTCGGGCAGGAAATCGGCGTTTATGAAATCGTCGGCGAACTCGGTTTCGGCGGAATGGGCGCGGTCTATTTAGCGGAAAGAACAGACGGGAAATTTTCGCAAAGAGTCGCCGTGAAAATGCTCAAACGCGAATTTAACGTCGAAAAAATCCGCCGGACTTTCAAGCGCGAAAAGGAAATTCTCTCAAAATTAAATCATCCGAACATCGCCCGTCTGCTCGATGCCGGAACGACCGACGACGGCGTGCCGTATCTCGTGATGGAATTTATCGAAGGTTTGCCGATTGATAAATTTTGCGAAAACAATAATCTATCGTTAAATTCGCGTCTGAAACTTTTCAACAAAGTCTGCGAAGCCGTTTCGTTCGCGCATCGAAATTTGATAATTCACCGCGATTTGAAGCCGTCAAACATTTTGGTAACGGAAAAAGGCGAACCGAAACTGCTCGATTTCGGCATCTCAAAACTGCTCGGCGGAGAAAATTCGGAAGAAAAAACGCTCGTTACGGCAATCGGCGCGATGACTCCCGAATACGCTTCGCCCGAACAAATTAGAGGTGAAACCGTAACGACTGCGACCGATATTTACAGCTTAGGCGTGGTTCTTTATAAAATCCTGACCAACGCGCATCCGTTTGAATTGAAAGGCAAAACAAACGGCGAATTGCTCAAAATTATCACCGAAAACGAGCCGGTAATGCCTTCGGCAATTTCAAATTTCAAATTTCAAATTTCAGATAAAGACCAAAATCCAAAATCCAAAATCCAAAATCCAAAATCGCTAAAGGGCGATCTCGATAACATCATTCTCAAATCATTATCGAAAGAACCCGAACGGCGTTACCAAACGGTCGAGCAGTTTTCGGCGGATATTTGGCGATACATTGACGGTTTGCCCGTTTCGGCGCGGCGGGCGACGCTTTTGTATCGCGCCGGCAAATTTTTCCGGCGCAATAAATTAGCGGTCATTGCCGTAAGTTTGATTTTTCTGAGTTTGATAACCGGAATTACGGTGGCGATTCGGGAGGCGCGGCTCTCGGCAATCGAAAGCGAAAAGGCGAAAGCCGAACAAGCCAAGTCGGAAAAAATCACCAAATTTATGTCGAAAATCATCGGTTACGCGAATCCGGCGTGGTATGCCGAAGGCTCGAAATTTGACGGTAATGCACGGGTTATTGACGCGATTGAAGATTTAAGTGACAAGATTGATACGGAATTTGCAACGGAAGCGGACGTTGCCGCCGAACTTCATCACAAATTTCAGGAAGTTTTTCTAATGGTGGGCAAGGGCGCAAGCGGTGAACAGCTTGAAAAATTCCGGCAAAAGCAAAAATTTCACGCATTGCGGGCTTTGGAACTGCGGAAACAATTTTACGGGACGCGCCATGAACTCGTTGCCAAAGATTTGTTTTATTCGTATGATTTAATCGGGAAAAACGATTCTGAACAAGCCGCATTGCTGGCAGAAGCGATTGAAATGATGCGCGAAACGAATCCGCAGAATCTGAATTTTCCTTATATGCTTGAGGCTTACACGGCGCGTTTGATGTTGCCCGAATTCGAGGCAATGCACGAAAGCTATCGAAACGCCGTTATCCCGCCGACGGACGAAAACAAATACGAGATCGCTGAAAAAATGCTCCGCGAATCTCTGCCGGTTTTCCGTCTGCATTACAAACCGGACAACAGCGCGATTTTCGCCGCTGAATGCAAACTTTCCTACACGCTGGCAAAGCAGCAAAATCGCAAGGATTTTGACGAACATTACTTGATTTGCACACAATACGGCGAAAAATCGAATCACGAAAAAGCAGCAGAGAACGAGAAATATTATGTCGAATTTATTGAAAAGGCTTTGGCTGAAAAAGCCAATTGATTTGCGTAATAAAAGCGGACGCAAAGCAACCCCTCCCAACCTATTAATGGTTTTAACTTGTCTTTCTCAATTTTGTCTTGGATGAGGATGCGCGTTTTATCAATCAACTTCCAAACAATTTCAGGTCAGGAAGGTGTATATCTCTGCGCCCGCTCTTCTTTTTCTAATTTGCACAGGCTAAATTTAAATAGTTACGGACGTAGCAAATCAAAAAAATCAAACAACGCAAATCACTTGGCTTTCGCGGCTTTTTCGGCTTTTTTGTGCGACCACGTATCGCGTTCTTTGATGCGGGCGGCTTTACCACGCAAATCGCGTAAATAGTATAGTTTAGCGCGTCGGACTTTGCCGCGACGGGTAACGTCGATATGGTCAATGACAGTTGCGTGAAGCGGAAAAATACGTTCAACGCCGACACCGAAACTCACTTTTCTAACGGTAACGGTTTCGCGGATGCCGCCGTGTTTGCGGGCGATAACAACGCCTTCAAAGGCTTGCAGCCGTTCTTTATTGCCTTCCTGAATCCGCACATGGACGCGTATATTATCGCCCGGCTGAAAATTCGGAATACTGTCTTTTATTTGTAATTCTTCAATGCTGTCTAATCGGTTCATAAAATCAGTTATCAGTTATCAGTTATCAGTTATCAGTTTTATATTGACTGTTAATTGATAATTATTGACTGTCTGCTCCTTCTAATAAATCTTTTCTAATGTTCTGCGTTTTTTCTAACGCCTTTTCTTTACGCCATTTTTCGATTTCAGCGTGGTTTCCGTTCAATAAAACTTCCGGCACTTTCATCCCGCGAAAATCCGCCGGTCTTGTATAATGCGGACAATCGAGCAAACCGTCGGAAAAAGAATCGTTTTCGGCTGACGTTTCGCTGCCCAAAGCATTCGGCAGCAGCCGTGTAATCGCATCAACTACTACAATCGCGGCAGGTTCGCCGCCTGACAAAACGTAATCGCCGATGGAAATTTCGTCGGTTACGAGTGCTTCATTGACTCTTTCGTCAACCCCTTCGTAACGTCCGCAAATCAAAACGATATGACTTGCTTCATCGGCAAATTCCTTTGCCACCGCTTGCTTGAAAACACGACCTTGCGGTGAAAGCAGAACAATGCGTGTGCCGTCGGGATAATTTTCGCGCTCGCAAGTTCCGGTTAAATTTTCAATTGCATCAAAAATCGGTTGCGCCTGCAAAACCATTCCGTCGCCGCCGCCAAACGGTCGGTCGTCAACCATTCGATTTTTATCAATTGTCCAATCGCGTAAATCGTGGATATTTACTTCAACAATTCCGGCAAGTTTTGCCCGTCGGATTATTCCAAAATCAAAGACCTCAGTAAAAAATTCGGGAAAGATTGTTAAAATGTCTATCGTCATTGCTCTTAGGTCTTTGGTTTTAGGTCTTTGCTTTTGATTTTACAAAGACCAAAGACCTAAAGCCTAAGACCATTTATCTAAAACTCCAACAAACCTTCGGGCGCATCAATTTTTATCAACTTATTTTCAACGTCAACCTCGACGCAAATCGTTTCGGCAAAAGGAATCAGATATTCTTTTTCCGCGCCTTTAACGACTAAAATTTCCGTGCCGCCGGTTCTCATCAGTTCTTGCACTGTGCCGATTTTTTCGCCTTCGACGGTTTCGACCTCGCAATCTTCCAATTCCCAATCGAAAAATTCGTCCGTTTCTAGTTCGACGGCTTCGGTTTCGGGAATGCAGATTTCACAGTTTCGCCATTTTTCCGCCGCTTCTATCGAATCAATATTTTTGAATTTCAAGATAACGCGACCTTTTTGAAACCAAAACTTTTCAATTTCCAGTTCCGAAGTTTTATTGTTTCCGCAAACCGCAAAAACCTTTATCAAATTATCAAATCTGGCAGGAAAATCGGTCAGCAAATCGGCAACAAGTTCGCCGCGTAAACCGCGCGTCTTGACCGTTTTTGCAATCGTTACCAGTTCCATAAAGTTCGCCTTAGTTATTCAACTAAATCTAAAACGAAACGCTTGCCCTGTTTTTGTCCGGCATAAAAAAGCACACTGCGAACGGCTTTTATCGTGCGACCTTCACGCCCGATAATTCTGCCCATATCGTTTTCGCCGACGCGCACCTTTAGAACGACTGACTTTTCACTCGAAGTTTCGGTAACTTCGACGGCTTCTTTGTCGCTGACTAAAGCGATAATAATTTTTTCGACAGCTTCTTTCATAATTGTGGAAAAAACGGGAAAACTTAATCGCAGCAAATCCGATTTTACGCACTTGCTTCTGTATTACTATCGTCAGTCGCAGTTTCTTCTGTTACCGCTTCTTCAACCTCAGTAGTTGCAACAGTGTCGGCTTCGGCACTTTCGGCTTCAGATTTGGCTTCTTCGGCTTTCTTAGCTTCTTCGGCGGCTTTCTCTTCTTCCGCTTTTTTAGCATCAGCCTCGGCTTTTGCCGCAGCAGCAGCTTTCTTAGCTTCGTCTCCGGCAGCTTTTTGCGCTTCCGCCTGCGCTGCTCTCGTCTGCGCCGCATCAGCTTTTTCTTCTTCCGTTTGGAACGGATTATTTTTAATCAGACTTGCAACGGTTTCAGTCGGCTGCGCTCCGACAGAAATCCAATATTGGACACGTTCATGATTCAAATTCACTTCTGCCGGATCGGTCATCGGATTATAGGTCCCGACATTTTCCAAATACTTACCGTCACGTTTGCTCCGTTTTTCTTTAACTACTACACGATAGAAAGGTTTTTTCTTCGCGCCCATTCTCATCAAACTTATTCCTAACATAATTTTTATAATGGATAGTTGATAATGGATAGTTGATAATGAAGAAATTAAAATTATCCATTATCCGCTATCCATTATCCATTATCTTTTCTTCTTGTGTCTTTTCTTCTTCTTTAACCTTTTTGATAAGGAATCTTTCGTTCCTTCGTAATTGTTGTCAAAATCTTCTGTTGCGCCACCATTCATACCGCCGCCGAGGAGTCCGGCAAGTCCGCCGCCGCCGCCGAGTCCGCCCATCATTCCGCCTAATCCGCCCATTGCTTTTCCGGCTAGTTTATTGAAAATTCCGCCGCGATTCATCTGCGCCATCATTTTCTTCATCTGTTCGTATTGCCGGAGAAGTCCGTTGACTTCGGCAATTGTCGAACCCGAACCTTTGGCAATGCGCGTCTTTCTGCTGGCATCAATAACTTTATATTCGCGCCGTTCCTGCTTAGTCATCGAATCAATGATGGCTTCGGTGCGTTTCATCTGTGCTTCGACTTCTTCGCTCTGTTCGTCGGAGAGTTGCATTCCACCCATCAATTGTTCGGGCAGCATCTTCATTATCTTCGACATCGAGCCGAGTTTTTTAAATTGACCGAGTTGAGCGCGAAAATCTTCCAGCGTGAACTGGTTTTTCTGCATCTTCTCTAGTTGCTTCTGCGCCTCTTCTTCGTCAATTTTGCCTTCTACTTGTTCGATGAGCGATAAAACATCGCCCATTCCCAAAATTCTCTGCGCGATTCTATCGGGATAAAACGGTTCGATTGCGTCGTATTTTTCACCAACACCGACAAATTTTACCGGCTGACCGATAACCTGTTTGATGGACAAAGCCGCACCGCCGCGTGCATCGCCATCCATCTTTGTCAAAATCACGCCCGTGATTCCGACTCGTTTATGAAATTCTTCGGCTGAACGAACCGCGTCCTGTCCGGTCATCGCGTCGGCGACAAACAAAACTTCGACGGGTTTTGTTTCGGCTTTGATCTGTTCGAGTTCGACCATCAGATCGTCGTCAATATGCAGACGACCAGCCGTGTCAATCATCAAAGTATCAAAACCCATTTCCTGCGCGTGTTTGTATGCGCCACGCACCAAAGTCAGCGGATCGTTCGTTTCTTTATCTTGATAAACTGCCTGTCCAACCGCGCCACCGACAACCCGAAGTTGTTCACGCGCCGCCGGACGATAAACGTCAACCGAAACAAGTAGCGGTTTGCGTTCCTGATTATCCTTCAACCAACGCGCAATTTTCCCCGTCGAAGTCGTTTTACCCGAACCTTGAAGTCCGACAACCATCACGACATTTGGAATCGTTTTTGTGAAAACTAAGCGCGAAGAAGTTCCGCCCATCAATTCGACGAGTTCGTCATAAACGATTTTGACAACTTGTTCGTGCGGTTTCAGGTCTTGCCAAACTTCCTGTCCTTCGGCTTTGGCGCGAACCGCTTCGACAAAATCCTTCGCAACCTTATAATTTACATCGGCTTCGAGCAAAGCCATCCGAATCTCGCGCAAAGCGGCATCCACATGCTCAGGCGTAAGTTTGCCCTGACCACGCAGATTTTTGAGTGAACGCTTTAATTTATCCGATAAAGATTCGAACATACAGATACACTTCCAGCAATAGAGCCGAAACTATAAATACTAATTGCTTAAAGGGAAAGTGTCAAGAATAGGGACGTTTTTACGACAAGACTTTTTCAATTGCAGTTATAACATTTTCAACTTCGACGCTTAAAATGCACTTAGGCTTATCAAATTCTTTACAAACATAACCGGCGCACGGCTGGCACGGTAATTTTTCATAAACGATTTCGTTCGGCGCGTTTGTCCAAGGTCGCCAATGAGTTCTGTTTGATGAACCGAAGATGACAACACTCGGAGTCTCAACTGCCGCCGCGATGTGGGCGATTCCCGAATCATTGCCAATGAATATTCTGGCGCGAGAAGCTAAAGCCTTAATTTCGGGCAAGGTTAAATTAGTGAAACCGTGAAAAATAGTTGAAGTTTTTTGATTTATTTCACCAATCAAATTTTCTTCTTTAGGTGTCGTAACGACAATAGAAAAAATATTACGCGTAGCAAGAAAATCAATAACTTTCGCAAAATTTTCTGTTGACCACCTTTTTGTATCAAATGCGGCGGCGGGATGAATTAAAGCAATTTGCTCATCGTCAATTCCGTAAATATGCAGAAACAAATCCATATCTTCAGCTTCTTGTAGAGTTACAACCAACCGGCTTTTCGGTTTATCGGAAACAGGAACGCCGACAAAGCCGGGGAGCGCGAGTTGTTGTTCGGCGGAATGAGTTTTTTCTTGTTGCCAAAAATCCGTTGGCGAAGAAAGCAGTTGATTGTAAAGAAAACTGTATTGATAGTAAGAATAACCGACACGATGCGGCGCACCGCTGGCGCGAATTAGAAAAGTCGCAGTTGTGCCGCCGTGCAGATTAAAAGCGACATCATATTTGTTTCGACGAAGTTTACGGGCAATTTTTAGCCGGTCTTTGGCATTTTTGCCAACCGTCAAGACATTATCAATCGAGTCAAAACCATCCAAAACGGGCGCAACCCAATCTTCCAGCAAAATATCGATCTGAGCGTCGGGCAAAAATCGTTTCAGCGCGATCAGCGAAGGCGTTGCCAAAACCGTGTCGCCGATCGAGCGCAGACGAACGACGAGAACGCGCCGAACTTTTGACCAATCAATCGGGTTTTGGATTTTGGATTTTGGATTTTGGATTTCTTTAAATTCTAGGAACTTGCTTCGACTGTTGCCTCTTCGATAAGCATTACGGGAATTTCATCGCGTATCGGATAAACCAAATTACATTCGAGATTGATGCATTTCAAGCCGCTTTCGTCTGATTTTAACTCGACTTTCGATTTACATTTCGGACATCGCAAGATTTCTAAAAGTTCGGGACTGATTGCCATATTATTTACTCCAATTAAATCTATTTTATTATGACATTAAAAAAGCGCAAAATTGGAGGACAAAAGATTTTAGGTAAAAAGCAAAAAGGCAAAAGAGAGTTTTTACCTTTTTACTTTAAAGTCTGTGATTAAAATAACTTCGTTCTGCCTTGTCATCATTGATATATTTGTTATGTTTAGAGCAAACCTATCCGAATGCAGTGTCCATTAACTTCTTGGAATCCCGGCGGACATGCCGATCTTGCGTTTTTTAATAGTTCTTTAGCATGTTCCTCAAATTTTTTAGCACTGATGGTATTCACCCTTCCCCACTCCACATGATGCTTTGCGGCAATTTCCTCAAGTAATCCTGTAACCTTATTGGACACAAAGTCAGAGAACTTTTTCGTTTCTTCGTCGGATTTAATCGGGTTCTTCTCGTTATCTAATTCAATCAAAGCAAATTCGGCAAGTGCCACATCTCTGAACGAATCGAGCGATTTTCTCAAACTGATATATGAATCGTTATTTGACATTTTACATTCTCCTTTTATTTGAAATTTTCAATCATTGAAATAGTCCCTGCTTGTTTCTGCTTACTGTAATAAATCGTTTTGCCGTCGGGCGACCAAGCGATGCCGGAAAGATAGACATTCGAGTCAACATTTGCAGTTATCTTGGCGTTCTCACCACTTGCCATCGAAATAACCCTAATGTTATCTTTCTCATCCTCGTGCCCGGCGTAGGCAATCTTTTGTCCGTCAGGTGAGAGTTGAATATTATCGAAATACGCCGCCTCGATTGAAGCTAAATCAGTTCGGTTATTTTCAGTAGAGAGGCGAATCAATCTAACTTTTATTGGTTGAGCGGTGGGTTTATCTTCGGGCATGGCAATTATCAGATTATTGCCGAATCGTTCCCATCCGATCAACTTAAAGATAGACTCGGACGAAAAAAATATTTCGGAAAACTCGCTGTTCAGCAAGTAAGCGTTCGTCTTCGCGTCGGAAGACGGCGTAACGGAGTTTGAGAGATAAGTGATACTCTTGCCGTCGGGCGCAAAGAGTGGACAAGAAAACCGAACATTTGCGTCGGTGTTGGCAGTCATTGGGTGCGGTGCGCTTGCTCCGTCAGCAAAAATCTGCCAAATATTCCACAGACCGGACTTTTTCGCACAGTAAATCAAACTTTTTCCATCGGGCGACCAACTATAATCTTTAACCTGTATCCGATTATAAGGCACGACACTAAAGCCGTCGAACCAAATTCCTTCGGTTGTCAGTTGTCGTTCATCTGCACCGTTTCTGTCGGTTATCCAAAGATTGATGAGATTGTCCGCGTCGCGCAGAAAAGCTACTTGGCGACCATCGGGCGAAAATGTCGGAGAAAATCCGTTAGAAGCAATCTTTATTTGTTGCTTGTCATCAATCGAACAAATAAGTAGCGAACCTTCAAGCAAGTGCTTTGATTCGGTTGTCGCTTGAAAAACAACGCTTTTGCCGTCAGGCGACGTGTCCGACCAAAGTTCGAGACCGGAATCGGACGTGATTCGAGTTTCGCTTTTATCGTCAATTCTCACTTGCCATAAATCGCTCTCTTCTCTTGACTGTTGAAAAAGTATCTTGCCGCCGTCGGGCGCAACATCGCTAATCAGAGTGTCGCTGATGCCGAGATTTATCTGCTCTGTCTTGTGTTCATTCAAATAGGCGATGCAAGTTTGAAAAATGCCGTCGCGTTTGGAACTATAAATTATCCGATTTCCGTCGGGAAGCCAAACCGGATATTCATCGCTGGCTTCATCATTGGTAATTTGAACAGGCTGACCGCCGCTGAGAGTCATCACAAAAATATGAAGCCGTTCGTTCGGACCCGCTGAATAAGCAACGCGGTCTTCGCTTGGCGAGATGTTGAAAAATTGCGCTTGGTTGATTTCATCGAAGTTCGTTAATTGGGTAATCTGCTTTGAAGCAATATTGAGCGCAAAAAGATTGAACCGCTCTCGATAATAAATTGTCGCACCATTCTTCGACCAACGGAGCAAGTTAATATCGCTTTCCAACGCTTTGATTGGAGTTAGTTCGCCGCCGGAAAACGGCATCGCCCAAATCGCAGTTTGATTATTCCGGTTTGAAACAAAAGCTATCCGCTGACCGTCCGGCGACCAAATCGGGTTATAGTAGTTCCATTTGCCGTCGGTAATCGGATTAGGTTTGCCGTCAGAAATTTGCTTCGTCCAAATATTTCTTTGTCCGTTCTTCGTCAAAGAATATGCAATCATTGTTCCACTAGGCGAAAATCTGGCTCCGCTATCACCTTCACCTGCCTCGCCATCCCAACTGATTAACGACTTAATACGCAACGAAGCCAAAATATTCGATGAAGCCTGATTTCGATTTTGGTTGATGATTTTCCAAACTGCGATGACGCTCATTAACGCAATCAACAACACGGCGCAAGCCGTTATCAATATTCGATTTGACCGCCACCAACGCGCCCGTATTATCGGCGCAGTATTAAAGCTAGAGCGATTTTCGATAGTCGGGATTTCTAACTGAACGGATGTTGCATCTTCCGGCGCGACAGCTTTACGTCGCGTTGTTTCTTTGAACGCTTTGCCATTGTCCGCGAAAGAAAGCGGCACAACTTCCAATTCGTGTTTGAAAGTTTTGAGGTCAAGCAAAAAATCTTTAACAGTTTGATAACGCTCGTCGCGGTTTTTTTGCAAAGCCTTTCGCAAGATTCGGTTTAGTTCGGCGGGCATATTTTCGTCGAATGGCGTGGGTTCGCGCATCAAAATCGAGGCAATTTTATCGCTCGTCGTCTCACCCGTAAAAGGCGGTTTCCCCGTCTGCATTTCATAAATTACAACGCCCAAACTCCAAATATCGCTTCGTGAGTCGGTTTCTTTGCCTCGCGCCTGTTCGGGCGACATATACGCCACCGTTCCCATAACTATGCCGGGTGCGGTGTTGATTATGGTTTCATCGGCGACATCAATGGCTTCGTTTTTATTCAAAGTCAGTTTCGCCAAACCGAAATCCAAGACTTTCACCAAGCCGTCGGCGCGTATCATCACGTTTTCCGGCTTGATGTCGCGGTGAACAATGCCCGATTCGTGCGCGGCGTGAAGAGCGGCGGCGACTTGTAGCGCAATGTCCAAAGTTTCGGGCAAATGAATAGGTTCGCCGTCGCCCAGTCGCTCGCGCAAAGTTTCGCCTTTGACAAACTCGGAGATGATAAAGTTCGTACCATTTTCACTGCCGAATTCGTGAACGGTTAAAATGTTCGGATGATTCAAAGCTGAAGCCGCGCACGCTTCCTGCTCGAAACGGCGCAGACATTGTTTGTCTCGACTGAGCGCGGCAGGCAAGATTTTCAAGGCAATTTTGCGCTTCAGGCGTGTATCTTCTGCCAAAAACACTTCGCCCATTCCGCCTGCGCCGATTTTTTCACGGATTTTGTAATGCCTAATGCCCTGCCCAACCGTTATTTGACTGCCGACAATCAATTCCGCCAATTCGCCGATGGCGGGTTGTTCGAGATAACCGCTCTCAAACGAATCGAGCAATCGCTCGACCTCGCGGCGCAGAGCGGCATTATTAGAACATTTCTCGTCCAGATACGGCGCACGTTTGTCGGGCGCAACGTCCAAAACGGATTGAAAAATTTCTTTAACTTGTCGGTAATCTTCGCGGTTCATCCGGTTTCTCCGCCGCTTAATTCGGCACGCAGCCACGTTTTCGCCATATTCCAATCGCGTTTGACAGTAGCGGGCGAAATGCTCAAAACTTCCGCCGTTTCTTCAATGCTCAAGCCGCTAAAAAACTTGAGTTCGACGATTCGTGACTGTTGCTCATCAATTTCTTCGAGTCGCGTTAATGCTTCATCAAGTGCCAGCAAATTCACGTCTCGTTCTTCGCCAGCGACGGATAAGGCTTCTTCGAGCGGTAAATTTTCGTCTGCGCCGCCGCGTTTCAGACGGTTTCGGTTGACGGCGTAGTTGACCAAAATGCGCCGCATCATATTTGCCGCCAGCCCGAAAAAATGGGCGCGGTTTTGCCAATTAACCTGTTGTTGTTCAATCAGTCGGAGATAGGCTTCGTGAACGAGCGCGGTGGTTTGCAAGGTATGGTGTTTGCGTTCGTGGCTGAGATAGCGGTGCGCCTGCCGATTCAATTCTTCATAGACGAGCGGCACGAGTTTGTCCATCGCTTCGCGGTTGCCATCGCTACAAGCCTTCAACGCTTCCGTTATTTCCCCATGATTGAATGCGAGTTCATCCATAACGAACCTTCTTTGAAAGAAAATTATAACTTATCCGCCATCATATTACGCCTTGTAAGCTAAGTCAATACATTTCCAACTTTGCAAACCCCGGGAACTTTCCGTCCGACAAGTTTTTCACAAAAGCCGAAACTATTGTGAGCCAATTTCGCGCCGAATGTTGCGTTAATTAGTAGAGGCACAAAAATAAGCCTTTGAAAATAAAGTTTTCGGAAAGAATTTCAGTCTCAAACGGGACTGAACAGACCGCTTCGGTTGCATTTTAGCCCTCGTGCAACCGAAGCGACAAAAGTAAAAAAAACTTGGGCAAAAAATTCGATAAACAAATAAGGAGAAAAAAAATGAAAAACCAAATCTTAAAAACAATCGTGACAATCAGTTTCGTTTTCTTGTTTGCGGTAATTTCCGCAAACGCCCAATCAATGCAACTTCGCGCCCATATTCCGTTTGATTTTTACATCAATAATCAAAAATGCACGGCAGGCGATTATGTGATTTCTAAAATCAGTGATTCAAATCAACAGATTTTGCTCATCAGGCAGAAAGACGGCAAAGCCCAAGCAATTGCCCAAACAATCGAGATGAAACTTACAGACAAACAAAGGACGGGTGATGCGGTTCTCGTTTTCAATCGTTACGGTGAAGATTATTTCTTGTCAGAAATTCGCAATCCTTGGAATGCCTTCGGCGGACAACTGCCGCAAGCCAAAACCGAACGCAATTTGGCACGGAAAATCAGTCATTCAAACGAAGAAACGGTTTCCCTAAAGTCAGCTAAAAATTAATAAGCGTTGTCGTGATGAACGTGAAAGAAACGCGAATTATTGACAATTATCAAAAGTGAGACTGCTTTGATCATCTCGAAAAAAGCAGTCTCACCTTTTTAGCAAAATAAGGAGATTCAAAATGAAAACTAAAGTCATTCAAACAATGAGGTAAAAGGCTTTCGGCTCGGGCATTGGTTTTGAAATCGCCCGAAGGCGTTAGTTCTAATAAGTAGTTAGATGCTTTTCGAAAAAAGATTCAACTGCGGCTTGTGTGAAACTGAATGAACGCTCTGCGTGAAACCGAAAGTTGACGGGAAATGAAATGGCTTGCTAAAGATGAAGACGCATCTAATACAAAGTTCGGCGGCTATCGTTTAACGGATGTGACGGTAGCTAAAACGCTGAGTTAAAGCATCCACACAAACATAGGAGAACAATATGGCTAATCGAACATTTCGCATTTATTTCTCGAACCCTATTCAAGGACGACATCGTCAGAACATTCAAATTGGGGATGTCAACACGACCTCGGTCGCGATCATCACGGCAGCAGAATATTCCCCGGAGAGGGTTCCGCCAAATCACCCTAACGAGCGCGTCCGCAACCTCGGCAACGCAAATATATGGGTGTCGAACGTCGGTGTTCATGGCGACGACGGGACGCCAAACAACGGAGTGGAATTTATTATCAACGTCGATTTCTTCCGACCACTGTTCGTCGTCGTCGATATCACGATTTTCGACGCACGAGTGTCCGTAACGCATTTGTAAGACAGCGCGTCCCGTAGCGGATCCCTCTAACCCGGCGTTGGGAAGGAAAAGGGACTGGGCTCGATTAACGGCAGCGATGCCTAAACGAGGTGCTGGAGAGAGGCACCGCAAAAAGTGCGTTGCCCCTCAGCTTTAACATTGGGCGTTTCTTGTTAAGAATTTCAAACGCGACTTAAACGGCAATGCAAGAACGCTTTGCGTTTCAGAGGCGTTGTGCAAAAGCAAACGGCGTGGTGAACCCGACGACGCATCTAACTCCGCCGTTCGACGGCTATCGCTTACACGGATGCGGCGATAGAAAAACCGTTTAATTAAAGTATCCATTAAACCTTAGAAGAAGAAAATAGGAGAAAATTATATGCCAAGTAAAAATAAATCGGAAAAGGGTAAACTCGATTCAGACAGTCTCGAACAATTCGTTGCGAAACTCAATGAGTACCCAGAACAAAAGGAACTCGTAATGAATGACCTTTTGAAAAAGGGCTTCTGTGCAACAGTTTCGAACTACTTTGTTCTGAACGACCATCAAAAGCGCGAACTACAAACGGTCAATGAGCGCGACAATGAAATCATCGTAACTGATGCTGTTCTTGCCGCACTTCGCCGGAATGGAAAGATTGAATTGATTCAAGAAGGACACAACCCGCCGAATATGAGGATGGAAATTGGATTTGGTCGTGGAAGTGATGGCGGTATTTCTGTTCACGTTAGATTTACCTGTTAGTATTTGCTCCCCCGATGTTCAGCCTCGTCGTTGTCTTGTAACCACTTTGTGCAAGCGTGGCTGAATCATCAATGCCACAACTTAATCAGTTGCCGATTTTCGTCGTTGACGCGAGGTATATGCAAAAAAATTACGAATTACGGGATTGATAATTGCTTCAATTCGTAATTCGTAATTTGTCTTTCGTAATTGTCGATAATTATTCGCTTGCTTCTGTTTTAGTGCCGCAATCGGGGCAGAATTTTGCGCCGGCGTTGAGTTCGGCTTGGCAGTTTGAGCATTTCGCTTTTTCCTGTGTTGCGCCGCATTCCGAGCAGAATTTTGCACCTTCGCGGAGTTCAGCACCGCACTTAACACATGCGACTTTGGCAATTTCCATTTTGCCGCCGCAATCGCCGCAGAATTTTGTCCCGACGGCATTAGATTTTCCGCAAGTCGGACACGAAATCATTTGTGTTTGTTGTGATTGTCCTTGTCCGCTACCGCCTTGCTGTTGTCCGCCGAAAGCATTTGCCATTTGTCCGCCGACGGCAAAACCCGCACCCAAACCTGCGCCTAAACCTGCGCCGCCGCCTTCGTTTTGCGCCGCATCGCGGAGTGCATCCGCCGCTTGAAATTTCATATATTGGTCGGCACTTCCGAGCGCACCCATCGAAGCCCGTTTGTCCATTGCGGCTTCGACTTCGGGTGGCAGAGAAATATTTTCAACGTAGAATTTCGTTACCTCTAAGCCGTAGGTTTTGAAATCTTCGTTTATTTTGGCTCGAATCGCTTCACCCAATTCTTTGTATTGCGCCGCAAGATCGAGTGCGGGAATTTTCATTTCGCCGATTGCGTCGGAAAATTCGGTAACGATTGCGCGTTTTAACTGCGTGTCAATATCTTCGGTTTGAAAATGGGCATTCGTCCCGGCAACTTCCTTGATAAAGGTTTGCGGATCGGCAACGCGCATCGAATACGCGCCGAAAGCGCGCAGCCGCACAATGCCGAAATCAGCGTCGCGCAACATAATCGGGTTCGCCGTTCCCCATTTCATATCGGTAAATTGCTTGGTGTTGACGAAATAAACTTCCGATTTAATAGGCGAATTGAAACCGTGTTTCCACGCTCCCAATTTTGAAAGAATCGGCGTATTGCCGCCTTCGATAGTGTAGCGTCCGGGCGTAAAAACGTCCGCCGCTTGTCCTTCAAAGACAAAAACCGCCGCTTGCGATTCGCGCACGATCAACTGCGCCCCGTTTTTAATTTCCTGTCCGGCAACCGGAAAACGATAAAGTATCGTGTCCTTTGATTCATCGAGCCATTCAATAACTTCGATAAACTGATTCAGTGCCGCTTCCTTAACTTTGTCGAATAAACTCATACTTTAATCTCCTTTGTTTCGTTTCCCATTCGTTGCTTTCTAAACGATAAAATATCACATAAAGTTTCCGCAATTCAAAGAGAAGGCATTATATCGTTGTTAAATTATCACCTTTTTTTCTAAAAATATGAAAAGCTGCAAGCAATAAAATTGCAGTTAATCCGCCAAGGCAGTCGAGCAAAACATCATAAATCGAACCTGTCCGGGCAGAATTGAAACTTTGATTGTATTCATCAATCGAAGCTACTGAAAAAACCAAAACAAACGCAGCGACATACCAATACTTTTTCAAAAGTTCCTTTGACGAATTCCAAAAAGCGCGTGAAGCCCAAAAAGCAAGCATCGCATATTCGGCAAAGTGTGCGAATTTGCGAATGTAACCGTGATAAATAATCAAAATTTCTTCGGGCGTATTCGGAAAAAGAAACATTAAAAGCGGGCGAATAAACCGCGAAGTATTCGACATTGAGGCGATCGTTGTCGAAGCAAAAAGAACGACACCAACCCATAAAATCAAAGGCGCGTAACGTAAAATTCGTCCGCTCCATTTCGATTTATGTAAATTTTCAGTCATTGCAAAAAATTAGGATGAGCAAAACAAATTACTCATCCTTCATCCTTCAGATCTCATTACTTTTCTATGCCGCCGCGCCGGAAACGACTTCGATAATTTCTTTGGTAATCGCCGCTTGACGAATGCGGTTCATATTCAAAGTCAAAGTGTCGATCAGTTCACCAGCATTTTTCGATGCTGAATCCATCGCCGTCATTCGCGCACCCTGTTCGGACGCGACGGATTCGAGCATCGATCGATAGATTTGCGTTTCGACTTGTTTCGGAAGCAGTTTACCGAAAATTTCGCTTGCCGGTTGTTCATAAATATATTCGGCTTGCGCGGTATTTTCCGTTTCTACAGGTTCAATGCGTGGAATCGGCAAAAGCTGTTCGACTTTTACTTCCTGAGAAATTACCGATTTGAATTGAGTGAAAACGAGAAAAACTTTGTCGAGAATTTCATCTTCGGTAAAAGTTTTGATGATTTTATGAGCGATCTCAACCGCTTCGCCGTGTTCGACCCGACCGCTTCCGGTTAAACCGACATATTCTTCAACAAAAGTCATTTCTCGACGTTTGAAAAAATCCCGCGCCTTTCTGCCAACCGGAATCATTTCGGTTGATTTACCGGCATTTGATTTCAAGAAATTCTGCGTCGCCTTCATCAGATTGGCGTTGAAACCACCGCACAAACCTTTATCTGCGCTGACTAAAACTATCAGATATTTTTCGTCGCCGCGTTCATTCAACAGCGGAGATGAAAATTCATCGCCGACTCTAGCACTCAGATTACCGAGAATTTCCGTCATCTTTTCGGCAAACGGACGCGCCGATGTTACGCGGTCGGTCGCCCGTTTTAGTTTCGCCGCCGCGACCATTTTCATCGCTTTGGTAATCTGCTGTGTGTTTTTGACCGACTTAATTCGTCGGCGCATATCTAAAAGGCTTGCCATATTTGAATTTTGGACTTTGGATTTTGGATTTTGGATTTAATTAAAAATCAAAAATCCTTATTCCGCAGTCCGATATTGTTATGCTTTTGCACCTGCCGCCGTTTCTTTGTTCCAGCGCGTTGCTTTAAAATCTTCGACGGCTTCTTTCATTGACGCTTTCAAATCGTCGTCAATTGATTTTTTATCACGGAGCGTCGAGAAAATTGCCGGATGCGAACTTTCAACAAATTTTGAAAATTCAACTTCAAATCGTTTCAAATCTTCAACCGCAATGTCGCCCGCAAAACCGTTTGAAACCACCCAGATAATTAAAATCTGTTTTTCGACTTCCATCGGTTGATACTGTCCTTGTTTCAAAATCTCGGTCAGACGTTTACCTTTTTCAAGTTGGTCTTGCGTTGATTTATCGAGATCAGAACCGAATTGAGCAAATGCGGCGAGCTCACGATATTGTGCCAGATCAATCCGCAATGTTCCGGCAACTTGTTTCATTGCCTTAATTTGCGCCGAACCGCCAACACGCGAAACCGAGTTTCCAACATTGATCGCCGGACGAACGCCGGAGTTGAAAAGATCGGATTCCAAAAATATCTGTCCGTCGGTAATTGAAATCACGTTGGTCGGAATATATGCCGATATGTCGCCGGCTTGTGTTTCGATGATCGGCAAACTGGTCAAACTTCCGCCGCCGCGAGCGTTTGACATTTTTGCGGCACGTTCAAGCAACCGTGAATGTAGATAAAAAACGTCGCCCGGATATGCTTCGCGTCCCGGCGGTCTTCTGAGCAATAACGAAATTTCACGATAAGCTGCGGCTTGTTTTGACAAATCGTCGTAAACCGTCAGGGCGTGTCTGCCGTTATCGCGGAAATATTCGCCGATGGCAACACCCGCATAAGGCGCGAGAAACTGCATCGCCGCCGAATCGGAAGCCGAAGCCGCGACCACGATAGTATAATCCATTGCGCCGAATTCACGAAGTTTTTCAACAACCTGTGCGACGGTTGACGCTTTTTGTCCGATGGCGACATAAACGCAAATCACATCTTTGCCTTTTTGGTTAATGATTGTGTCAATCGCTACGGCGGTTTTTCCGGTTTGGCGGTCGCCGATGATCAATTCGCGCTGTCCACGACCGATCGGAACCATCGCGTCAATCGCTTTCAAACCTGTTTGCAGTGGTTCTTTAACGGGTTGACGATCAATAATTCCGGGCGCGATACGTTCAATCGAATTAAATTCGTCAGTAATAATTTCGCCTTTTCCGTCAATCGGCTGACCGAGTGCGTCAACGACGCGACCGATCATTGCGTCGCCAACCGGAACGCTCATAATGCGGCGTGTCCGTTTAACTTAGTCGCCTTCTTTGATCTTTTGGAAATCCCCGAAAAGCACAGTTCCAACCTTATCTTCTTCAAGATTGAGTGCCAGACCGCGAACTCCGAAGGGAAATTCGAGCAGTTCGCCCGCCATAACCTTTTCGAGTCCGTGAATTTCAGCGATTCCGTCGCCGACCTTGATGACGGTTCCGACTTCATCAACCGTCATACTCGCATCAAAATTTTCGATCTGTGCACGAATAATCTCGTTAATTTCGTTTGCTTTTATTGCTTCCATATTCTTTTAATAGTGAATGGATAATGGTGAATGGTTTCGTTATAAATTAATCATTCACCATTATCCATTCACTAACTGTTCTTTAAGTTCTTCTAATTTCGTTTTTACAGAGCCGTCATAAACGGTTGAACCGACCCGTGTAATGACACCGCCGATAATATTTTTATCAATCTCAAAGTTAGGACTGACTTTTTTGCCCGTTAATTTGTTCAAGTTCGCTTGTAACTCAGCCTTTTCTGAATCGGAAAGCGGGCGTGCCGATGTAACTTGTGCCGTAATCACTCCGCTGCGTTCTTCCAAAACACCGGCAAATCGCTCATTGATGGCACCGATCTCGGTCAAACGGCTATTTTGCAAAAGAACCCGCAAAAAATTAGCCGTTGTTTGAGTCGGTTTGGTTTTTTCGATTAGATTTTCTAAAACTTTTGCTTTACTTTCGTGCGCGATAGCGGGATTGCTGAAGGCATCAAATAATTGGCTGTCAGCACCCATCATTCCTTCCCAAATCTTTAGTTCGGATTGCACCGAAGTTGTTTCATTTGTTTTTGTAACGACATCAGCCAAGGCAGCGGCGTAACGGCGGGCAACGGTTTCAACACTCATTTTAGTTTAGACCTCCGATAGCTTGAATGTTAGCTTTTACAAGTTGAGCATCTTTCTCGGCGTTGATTCCTTTTTTGATCTTTTCTTCGGCAAGACGAATACTTTCCTCGGCGGAAAAGCGGCGTAGTTCCAACTTTGCCAGTTTGCTTGTGCGTTCAATTTCGCCTTTCGCCTGTTCGCGCAATTTGCTTACTTCAAATTTTGTTTGTTCGGCAATCCTTATTTTTTCCGCTTCGGCTTCGGCTTTAGCGTGTTCGACAACCGAATTGGATTCCGCATCGAGTCCGGCAAGTTTCGCTTCGGAAGCGGTCAATTTAGCAAGTGCCGCTTGTTTTTCCGCTTCGGCTTTGATGAGTTCGGCGCGAATCGTTTCACGTCTTGCTTTAAAGGCTTCGCTCAAAGGTTTCTTTAAGAGATAAACCATAACAGCGATAAAAATTGCCAAATTAATAAACTTCCACAATTCAAAGCCCGGTATATTGAAATATTCGTTCCAAAAATGAACAAACTTATCATAACCGGAACCGCTTTTTGCGTTTCCTTCCGCCGCAAAAATTAAAATAAAGCTAAATATAAAAGCTAACATATTAAAAGATTAAAATTATTAAGCCGCTTTCAAAAGATTAGAGCTGATTTTTTCCGCCATTTTTTCCGCTTCATCCGCAATCGTCACACGCGCTTCAATGGTTTGGCGTTTTAACTCTTCTTTTTCCTGTGCGACGCTGTTTGCGACTTCCGACTTCACCTTTTCAATCTCGGATTGCCGTGTGGAAACGGCTTGATTTCGTTCTTTTTCAATCAGTTCGTAACCTTTGGAACGCGCTTCAAGCATCGCCGCATCGTAACGCGTTTGTTTTTCGCCGACTTGTCGCAAAATGCTTTCGGCTTCACTCGATTTTCCGCCTTTATTTTTTTCACGCGCTTCAATTACACGATTTATCGGACGAAAAAATGTCCGATTCAAAATCCAGATCATTAATAAGATGAGTGCAATATGAATCAATATTGTGCCATCCGGCACAAGATAAATTTCGGCAAAAGCTAGAAAAACCATATCTTAATAAATGTTTATGATAAATTATTCGCTGTAGTAGTAGAGCAAAATCGCTCACATTACAAAGGAGAAAGAATATCACGCTCAATTTTAGCGGTCAAGCAGGCATTATAACTAACAATTATTGAGAAGAATCAAAAAGTTTTTAGTGAAACGCTTGGTTTTAATAATATACCTTGAAACAATCGGTTTATTTGCTAAAGTTGCCCGACAAACTTACCAATTCTTTCGAGTGCAATTTCGATCTGTTCGTAAGATTTGCAGTAAGCGATGCGAACGTGATTTTCGCCGCCGATGCCGAAACTGTTGCCCGAAATTACAGCGACTTCTTTTTCCATCAAAAGTTTTTCGGAAAATTCATCGCCGCTCAAACCTGTTTTTGCTACTGATGGAAAGGCGTAAAACGCGCCTTTCGGCTCAAAGCAATCCAAACCTATTTCATTCAGAGATGATACGACTAATTTTCGGCGGCGGTCATATTCGGCTTTCATTTCTTGGACAAAAGGCTCGCCGATTTCCAATGCGGCAAGCGCGGCAAATTGCGAAATTGTCGGCGCAGACATAACGGCATATTGATGAACTTTGGAAAAGGCTTCGAGCAATTCAGGATTTGCACAAATATAACCGACGCGCCAGCCGGTCATCGCGTAATCTTTTGAAAATCCGCCGAGCAAAATAGTGCGGTCTTTCGCGTCCGGCAAAGCGGGAACACAAAGATGCTTTCCGCCATAATTAAGCCGATCATAAATTTCGTCGGAAATAATCAAAAGGTCGTATTCTTCGGCAATTTTTACAATCTCAAGAGCATTTTCCCGCGTCAAAACCGCGCCCGTCGGATTGTTCGGAAAACCGAGAAAAATCGCTTTGGTTTTATCCGTTACGGCAGCACGAATATCGGCGGCAAGCGGCTCGAAATTATTTTCCGACGTGCAGACAACAGGAACGGGAACGCCGTCGGCAAATATGATTTCAGGTTCGTAAGCCACAAAACACGGACTCGGAACGATAATTTCATCGCCTGGATTGCAGATCGCCGAAAAAACACACTTGAAGGCTTCGCTTACGCCGACTGTAACCAGAATTTCGTTTTTCGGATTGTAAGAAACAGTATAAAGCCTTTCGAGATGTGCCGAAATTGCTTCGCGCAATTCGATCAAACCGGAATTTGCCGTGTAACCGATCGGTTTTGCATTGATCGCCTTAAAAGCGGCTTCGGCAATCGGCGCAGGCGTGGGAAAATCCGGTTCGCCGACTCCGAGCGAGATAACATCGGGCATCGAAGCCGCGATTCCGAAAAAACGATGCAGTCCCGAAACCGGAACTTTATGAATGCGATCTGAAATAAATTTGTTTTTTGAAGAAAGTTTGGGTGTCATATTTAGCACAAAAGTATCCAATAAACTAATTATCACTCTTGACAGAATTTGTCATTCTCTCATAGCTTTATAAAACAACTTTGCGGAGGCGCATCTGTTCTGGTGAGCGGCGCGGTCTTCAAAACCGTTTGTGAGATTGTGAGAGCAATCTTGGGTAGGTTCGATTCCTACACGCCTCCGCCAATTTGATTTTGGATTTTAGATTTTGGATTTTGGATTGTTTGAAATTCATTATCCAATAATTTTATGACGGAGCAAGAATTTAAAGATAGAACAAAACAAATTGCGTTGCGCGTCATTCGGTTGATTGAAACGCTTCCAAATACGAACACTACTCAAATTATCGGCAAACAATTATTGCGTTCGGCAACATCGGTCAGCGCAAATTATCGGGCGGCGTGTCGCGGAAAATCAACCGCCGATATTTTGCACAAACTTGCAATTGTTGAGGAAGAAGCCGATGAAAGTTTATATTGGCTTGAATTATTAGTTGAATCAAAAATTATTTCCGAAAATAAACTCTCAGCCTTGATGCGCGACATCAACGAAATCGTCGCTATGACAGTTGCCTCCATAAAAACTTTGCGTTTTAAGCAATCACAATTCCAAAATCAAAAATATAAAATCCAAAATACGTTTGACCAAAATACGTTTGACCAATCCAAAATCCAAAATCTAAAATCCAAAATATGAAAGAATGGATTTCTCTTAATATGACACCTCAAATTGGTCCGCGGGCGGCGACCAAATTATTGGAACGCTTTGGTTCGGCAGAAAGCGTTTTTCACGCGACGCGGCGCGAACTCGAAGGATTGCGTCTGAGAGCCGAATCTGTCGAAAGTATCTTGAAACACGAATTTCACGAAAAGGCGCAGGAAGAATTTGAAAGTGTAAAAAACTTGGGCGGCGATGTTTTAATTTTGGACGATGGAAGCTATCCGTATTTGTTGCGCGAAATTGACGATCCGCCGATAACGCTTTATGTCAAAGGCGATTGGCAGGCGTGTTTTGATGCGCCGTGTATCGGAGTAGTCGGTTCGCGGCGGTGTTCGACTTACGGCGAAAACGCTTCGGAAATGTTGTCGAGAGATTTGGCAATGAACGGAATTTGTATCGTTTCCGGGTTGGCGCGAGGAATTGATACAGCAGCGCATCGCGGCGCGATTGCCGGCAAAGGCAGAACGATTGCGGTTCTCGGAACAGGCATCGGACAAGTTTATCCGAAGGAAAACGCGAGATTAGTTGATGAAATTTTAGCATCGGGCGGTGCGATAGTTTCGCAGTTTCCGCTGGAAACGCCACCATTGCCAGAAAACTTTCCATATCGCAACCGCATCATCAGCGGTTTGAGTTTGGGAGTTTTGATCGTCGAAGCGTCGGAAAGAAGCGGTTCACTGATAACGGCGCGGCTGGCGATGGAGCAAAACCGCGAAGTTTTGGCTGTTCCCGGAAATATCACGTCAAAAAACTCTTTCGGCACGAATTATTTGATAAAAGCGGGCGCAGCACTCGTTCAGCAGTGGCAGGATGTTGTTTCGGCATTGCCAAGTGAGATTTCCGCCGCGATTTTGCCGCCGAAGATTGACGAGAAGGAAACAACGGAAACAAAACAACAAGAACTTTTGCCTGCCGGTTTGAACGAAAACGAGCGCAGAATTTGGCAGCTTCTTTCGTCCGATGAAGCGGTGCATATTGATAATTTGCTCGAAGCAAGCAGTTTGTCATTTGGTGATTTAAGTGCAGTTTTATTAGGCTTGGAGATGCGCGAACTTATTCGCATATTACCGGGCAAAAATTATGCGCGGAAAAGTTGAGGCGGCGAAATTTTATGAACAACACACAGTTTGTTCAAATCGAGAGACGTGAAAAATTTACCGGAAGCGAGTTTTGGCAAATGTTTTCCGCGCTCACTTCGGCTAAATGGCAGAATCTTTTACCGCCGCAGTTGCCGATTGAGGATTTGCCGACCAAAAGGGCAAAAAATTTTGTTACGCCCGCCGACGCACCAATTCCCGATTGTCTGACGTGCGGAGCGTGCTGCACGTTTTTGTTCGCCGTCAGCGTTAATAGGACTGACGACGTGCCGCCGGAAACAATCTGGAACATAACCGATGAAAGCGGCGAGGTTGTGGTTGATTGTTATTTGAAGCGCGATGCGAAAACGCTTTTTTGCACGGCTTTGAAACCAACGGCGGACGGAAAAATGCCGTGCGGCATTTACGAGCAAAGACCGCAGACGTGCCGGAAGTTTGAAGCCGGCAGCGACAAATGCCACGCGCTCCGGCGCATCTACGGTTTCGAGCCGTTTCTGACCGTTCAGGAAATGTTCCATGCGCGGCAAATTTTGAAGGCAAAAGAATCCGCCGCCGTTTCGCCCCAAACAATCCGGGATGTAAAAATCGTCAAAGCGGAAACGGGTAATTATAAAATCGTCGCGGAAATGCAAAACGGTTCAAGTCAGACGATTCACACTTTTGATCCAAACCGCGAATCGTGGCGACAGGTTGAATTTGATAGCTTGACGCTTTCACAAGCCAAAAATTTAATTGGTTCGCGGAAGTAAATTCTATCCAAAGGCTGAAATAACGGGTAATTATGAGCGGCAAACCTAACTGCAAAAATTACCATCAGAAGCACAGATACAATTTAGAAGTTGCGTTTAATAATCCGATTGCGGATTGACACCAAACTAATTTAGGTGTTAGAAGTCAAGATGTCAGCGCGAAAAAAGCGTCTGACATCTTTTTTTAAGAAAATGGCAAAAAATTTAGTTATCGTCGAATCGCCCGCAAAGGCGAAAACCATCAACAAATATCTCGGCAGCGATTATTTAGTCCTCGCGTCAATCGGGCATATCAAGGATTTGCCGTCGAAAGAACTCGGTGTGGACATCGAAAATAATTTCGAGCCGACGTATGAGGTTATTCCCGACAAGAAAAAGCGCAATAATAAAAAGGTCGTGTCCGATCTAAAAAAAGCGGCGAAAGCAGCGGACACGATTTATCTCGCGGCTGACCCTGACCGCGAAGGCGAAGCGATCTGCCAGCATTTGGCGGAAGAAATCGTGCCGAAACGTCCGGCAAAACCCGTTTTTCGCGTAATGTTTAATGAAATCACGAAAAACGCGATAAAGGATGCTTTTAAAGAACCGAAACAGGTCAATCAGGATTTGGTTGATGCACAACAGGCGCGGCGCGTTTTAGACCGTTTGGTCGGTTATAAAGTTTCGCCGATTTTGTGGAAAACCATCGGGGGGAAACTTTCAGCCGGACGAGTGCAGACAGTTGCCGTTCGGATGGTAGTTGACCGCGAACGCGAAATCGAAGCGTTTGTGCAGACCGAATATTGGACAATTGTCGCCAATCTGACGGCGAAGCTGCCGCCGAATTTTGATGCGCGGCTTTATAAAATCGAAGATAAAACTCTCAAGACGGGCGCATTTGACCAGGATTTGAAGAAATCTGAAGTTCATCTCAAAGACGAAAAAGAATCAAAGGAAATTGTCGCTGAAGCCGAAAAAGAGCAATTTATCGTTGATTCGGTTGCAACCAAAGAACGAAAACGCAATCCGACACCGCCGTTTATTACTTCTAAGTTGCAGCAGGAAGCGGCGCGAAAGTTCGGCTTTTCGGTGAAACGGACGATGCAGGTGGCGCAAAAACTTTACGAAGGCATAGAGATCGGCAATGAAGGCGCGGTTGGTTTGATAACTTATATGCGTTCGGACTCGATTCGTGTTTCCGACACGGCTTTAAATGAAACGCGCGATTTTGTCGGCGCGGAATACGGCAAAAATTACCTGCCCGAAAAGGCGAATTTTTATAAATCGAAAAAAGGAGCGCAAGACGCTCACGAAGCGATTCGCCCGACTGACGTTAATCGCACGCCTGAAAGTCTGAAATCATATTTGAACGCCGATGAACATAAACTTTATCGCCTTATTTGGCAAAGAATGGTTGCGTCGCAAATGTCGCCCGCCGTTTTTGACCAAACGACGATTGACATCAAAGCCGGAAGATTTATGTTTCGCGCAACGGGATCTGTTTTGAAATTTGACGGATTGTTGAAAGTTTATCAGGAAGGACGTGACGAAAAACCGGAAGAAGACGATGAAGAAGCCGAACGCACCTTGCCGAAAGTTGAAAAAGGCGAAAATCTAAAACTCAACAAAATTACACCCGAACAACATTTTACCGAACCGCCGCCGCGTTATTCGGAAGCGACTCTGGTGAAAGCACTGGAAGAAAAAGGTGTCGGCAGACCTTCAACTTACGCCGCGATTATGACAACGATTCAAGACCGCGAATATGTCGAGAAGATCGAAAGCAGATTTCATCCGACCGGACTTGGAACAACCGTCAACGATTTGCTCGTGGCGAATTTTAACGAACTTTTTAATCCGGCTTATACGGCGCAAATGGAGGAAAACCTTGATGAAATTGAGGACGGCAAATTAAATTGGCGCGACGCGCTTCACAATTTTTATGACAAGTTCTCCAAAGATTTGGCAGATGCGACCGAAAATATCAAAAACGTCAAAAAGCAGGCGATTCCGACGGACGAGATTTGCGAAAAATGCGGCGCGGGAATGGTTATAAAATTCGGACGTTTCGGACAATTTTTGGCGTGTGCAAACTATCCCGAATGCAAAACGACGCGGGAAGTTTCAACCTCGAAATCTAAAGTTCAAGGCGAAGAAAACGGAGACCAAAAACCGAATACCGAAACCCAAGCCGAAGAAGTTCCGGTCTGCGAATTATGTGGAAAAGATATGGCTTTGAAGCGCGGACGATTCGGCGCATTTTACGGCTGCACAGGGTATCCCGAATGCAAAAACATTCGCAAAATTGACAAGAAAAGCGGCGCGGCGATTACGACTCCGCCGCCGGTTGAACTCGATGAAATTTGCCCGAAAGACGGCGCGAAACTCGTTCAGCGGACAGGGCGATTCGGTGAGTTTATTTCCTGTTCTAATTATCCGAAATGCGATTATATCAAGCGCGAAACAACCGGAATTGCCTGTCCAAAACCGGGCTGTAAAGGCGAGATCGTTTTCAAAAAATCGCGGCGCGGCAAAATATTTTACGGGTGCTCGAATTATCCGAAATGCGACGCGGTTTATTGGGACAAACCCGTGAATGAACCGTGTCCGAAATGCAGCGCACCGTTCGTTCTCGAAAAGACGACGAAAAAAGACGGCACTTTCCGCTATTGCCAAAATGAGGATTGTGATTATAAACTTAGCGTCAGTGATTTAACACAAAATTCAGATCAGGACACTACAACGTCGGCTGTGGTTTAATAATTCTTAATGAACGAAAATATCCGATTTCTTCAGGCGTTTCTAAAAAATCCGCTCAAAGTTGGCGCAATTGCGCCTTCATCGCCGGAACTTGCCAAAAAAATGACGGAAGATTTGTTCGCCAACGAAAATGAAATTATTTTAGAATTGGGCGTTGGCACGGGTGCGATTACGAAGTTTTTGGAAGAAATTGTGCCGAACACACAATCCTATCTTGGTGTCGAACTTGATTATGAATTAGTCCAATCGCTGAAAAAAAGATTCCCTGCCCTTCAAATTATTCAAGGAAATGCCTCCGAAGTTTACTCGCTTCATCAAAAAACGAACCTGGGTAAAGTCGGATATATTATTTCGTGTCTGCCGTTTGTATCAATTCCAAACAAAACAGTTGAAATTATTTTGAGTGAAATTGATAAATTTATGGCTGAAGGTTGTCTTTTTCGCACTTTTCAATATGCTCACGGTTATTATATGCCGTCGGCAATAAAGCTCCGCGAATATATGGAAACGCGCTACGGCAAAGCCCAAAAAAGTGAACTCGTTATGAAAAATGTTCCGCCTGCCTACACTTTGACGTGGAGAACAGTTTAAAATTCGGTCAATGAAAAAAGTTCCAATCATCTTAATCGCTATTCTTTTTTGTCTTTCAATCCAAATTTACGCACAAATTCCGACCAATGTTTTGGTGCAAATCGTCAAAGCGGAAGACGAACTTCGGTTCGATAAAACCTTAGAAGATTTGATGAAAAGCACGGATGCAAAGATTCGTAAACGTGCCGTGCTTGCCGCCGGAAGAATCGGCGATGATCGCGCAATTGCCTCGTTGACAAATCTTTTGGAGAAAGATGCAGATACGGGAGTTCGTGAAATGGCGGCATTTTCACTTGGGGAAATCGAATCGCTTAAAAGTGTGGATGCGATTTTAAAGGTTTTGCAAGACACGAAAAACGCGGATGAAATTCGTGCGCGCGCCATCGAAGCAGCGGGGAAAATCGCGGCGGCAAATGCGACGGACGAAAAATCAAAAGACCTTGGCAAAGCGATTTTGGATAATTTGGAGTTTGAACTGCAACGCAGCAAACAGCAAAATCGTGAGTTAGTTTTGTTCGGTATAACTGCGGTTTTGAGGGCAAAACCTCAAGAAAATGAAGTTGTCGTTGCCAAATTTTTGACCAATCCCGATGCGCGGGTTCGCGCTGATGCCGCCAACACTTTAGCACGGCATCGTGCCAAAAACGCCAACGCCCAATTTCGCACGATGCTTGCAAGCGATAAAGAACCGATTGCGCGGGCAAATGCGGCGCGTGGGTTGGGCGCGTCGGAAGACAAAGAAGCGTTTGATCTATTGATTAAAGCAACTATTTCGGACGAAGATTCGCGTGTTCGCGTTTCGGCGATTCGCGCCGTTGGAAGTTTGAAAGTTGCGCGAGCCGCTGATAGATTGTTGGAGCGCGGCGAAAAACTTCTGGCAGATTATAAAAAATCAAAGTTTGCCAATCCATCCGAGAAAAGCGAATTGCTGGAAATCACAACGACTTTGGGCAGAATTTTGTCGAAGACAAATGATGAAAAAGCCGTAAATTTTGTCGAGAAATTTCGCGGTTCGGACAAATTTAATTCACCTGAAACGGAAATTGCTTTTGCTCAAATTGCACCCGATAAATACTTAAAAGAATTCAATGCAAAAAATAACGGATTGAACGATTGGCGCGTCGCAAGCAGCTACGCGCAAGGTTTAGGCGAGATTGCCAAGCAAACAAACGAAGATCTGAAAATGCGCGGCAGTCAAACAATCGCTACCTATTTTAACGAAATTGTCGAAAAAGTTACGGCTGTCAGTCAATCTGAAATGAACAAAGCCGTGCCGGATTTGATTCGCGCCATTACCGAATATAAATCCGAGTATTTACCCTATCTTCTCCGCGAAATTATTACAACAAAAGATGTTTTTGCCCGTGCCTCTTCCGCCGAATCTTTAGCCGAAACAGCGGCGACCGAAGAAAATATCGAAGCCTTAAATCGCGCCTTTGATTACGCTATCAAAGAAGATAAAAAATACAATGACGCGCAGCTTGCGATTCTCGACGCTTTGTTCAAGTTGGATAAGTTAAAAGCAATTCCCGCACTTGCCATAGGGTTAGATGCGCCCGATGTTTTGGTGCGGCGCAAAGCCGTCGCACTTCTCAAGCAAATTCCCGCTGATGATATTTATGTCGGAGCGCGTGTCAGATTAAAGGAAATTGAAGAAAAGGGAAATAATGTCAAGCCTTACAAACCGGACTACGGAACGAAACTCGGAATGATTTTGAATAGCAACGCCGATTATCTCCGCGCTGTTTTGCGCAAAAATGGTCAGGTGAAAGCTGTTCTAACAACCGAAAAGGGAAATTTCACGATAGACTTTCTGCCCGAAGACGCACCTTTGACGGTTGATAATTTTATCAAACTTGCCAAATCAGGATATTTTAACGGCTTGCCGATTCACCGCGTCGTGGCAAATTTCGTTATGCAAGACGGCGATCCGCGCGGCGACGGTAACGGCGGACCGGGTTGGGAAATCCGCGATGAAATGAACACCGTTCCGTATGAACGCGGCGCAGTCGGAATGGCACTTTCGGGCAAAGACACGGGCGGTTCGCAGTGGTTTGTAACGCATTCACCGCAGCCGCATCTCGACGGCGGTTACACGGTTTTCGGGCGCATCAGTGAAGCCGATATGAAAATTGTAGATAATCTCGTGCGCGGCGATAAAATTTTGAAAGTGCAAATTGTCGAGACCGTTTCGCGCAAGACAGGAAAAAAAATAGCCGCAAAAAATTCTTTTTAACTGAATCTAAACTCCATGAATCTTTAATTTAAATTCATCATTTGAAGTGTAAATTTCGGCGCGTTTGCCGGAAAATACATTTGATTGACGAAGAAGCATCGGCAAACCGCCGCGAGGAACGCTTGTTCCGTATTCGCGTTTGGTAAAAATAGCGGCGATTTGCGGGTTGAGACGTTGCGTAATGCCGTAGCGAATTGCCCGCGAAGCCGGCGGCACAAAACCATTGGTGCGGCGCGGATTGATGATTTCGATGGCGTTGTCGTAGATCAAAATGCGTGTCGAAATATCGCGCAAAGCCAAATCACGGTGAATCAAGGCATTTGCCACAGCTTCCCGAATCGAATAAAGATGATAATTTCCACGCGCCTGAATCGGTGTTTTTTTGTTTGGAACAGATTTTTTCGGCTTGTCGCGCAGTAAATCACAATAACGCTTGATAAAATGCAGCGAAGATTCATACAGCGACAATAAATTGCCGTTCAGTTCAATTTCTTCGACAACTTGCGCGTCGCCGTTTTCGCCCGAATAGCGAACAACCGTAACGCTTGAATTAATAACTGCTGCACGGACTTTTTCATTTTTACCGAACAACATAACAGCCGCCACCGTCGGCATAAATTCATCCATATTACCGATTGCAAGCAGCAGGTCTTTTTTCAAGAAGTCACTTGTTTGATAAAGATTTTTATTTAACAGATCATCATCAAAAGCATTGGCAAAACTCCACAAAAGAGCATCGTCGAAGTCACTTTCGGTGACGTTTTGAAGCGGAATATTTTCATAAACGAGCGGACGGATTTCATCCAGCCAGATTGCTAATTCTTCGCGGGCAACTTCGCGCTTTTCCGCGCCGAAGCGCAGATAAAATCTGCCGTCGCGGGTTCGATACGGGCGGCGTTTGCCTTCGATGTCGAGGGCGACGATGCGTCTGCCGTTGTCGTAAGAAATGCAGTCGAGAAGCGGCAAAATCGGCGGATAAATCTCTTCGCGGCATATTCGCGCCAATTCTTCCATCACGCCTTCGGCATTTCTAACGCCTTCAATCCGCAATTGATCGGTTACGCCGAAAATCATCGTGCCGCCGTCGGTATTGGCAAGCGCGACGATTCCTTTGGTAATTTTATCGGGATTGGAAAGTTTTACTTTGAGTTCGAGATAAGTGTCTTCACCGCCGCGAATCAGACGAAGCAATTCCGTCCGCGAACTTTGCGGCGCGGGTTGATTGGTGATGTATTCCTGAAAAGAGCGTTCGGTTGATGATTCAAACCGTTGGCTGTGGCGAAATTTTCTGCGCGGCATCAGTTTCGGCGTGTGATTTTTGTCAGGACGGAACACGCGATTTCACGCCCGAATGAGTGTTAAATAAAACTCATTGCTGGAATTTTCAATCATTTCTATTGAACCATTTAGAAACAAAAAAGTAAAAGATGTGATATATTTGCCAAGTTTTATTTGCGCTTTCCGCAAAATTTTCGCAAACTTAGGTAGTTTTTCTATTTTCAATCAAAATTTATTAAAAGTGGAAACCGAAGTCATTACAACTTATGTCGGGCTCGGCTCAAATTTAGGCGATAGAGCGGGTAATCTTTTGCTTGCCGTGCGTGGTTTGATGGAAGCGAGTTTTACTGTCAGCAAACTTTCCGCGATTTATGAAACCGAACCCGTCGGTGTGGAAAATCACAGACCGTTTTTGAATATGGTGGCGGAAATTCAGGTTAAAAGTATTTCTCCGTCACAAATGCTGGCTCGAATGTTGCGGATCGAATATTTGCTTGGTCGCACCGCTAAAAATCTCCACAAACCGCGCACGGTTGATCTCGACCTGTTGCTTTACGGGCAAATTCAATGCGATACGATGTTTTTGACTCTACCGCATCCGCGTCTGCACTTGCGGCGGTTTGTGCTTTGTCCATTAAACGAGATTGCACCGCACTTTGTTCATCCGGTTTTGAATAAAGGGATTCAGGAAATTTTGCAGAAAGTTGAAGACGATTCGGAAGTTAAGCGTTGGAATCCAATTCATAAAAATTTAGAAAGCAGCAAAAGCAAATTTTCTTCACAAACTTCCTAGACCTATAATTCAACAATTTTATGGCATATTTAAAACCTGATAAACCCGAAAAAATTTATGTTCCTGCGCTTCGGGCGGCAAAAGAAAAAGGCGAAAAACTCGTCTGTCTGACTGCTTATGATTATCCGACGGCGCGAATCGTGGACGAAGCCGGTGTTGATATAATTCTCGTCGGCGACAGCATCGGCAACGTCATTCACGGTTACGGCAATACGATTCCCGTAACTTTGGACGAGATTCTTTCCGCCTTAAAAGCCGTCAAACGCGGTTCAAGCCGCGCTTTGCTCGTCGCCGATATGCCGTATGGAACTTATCATATCAACGCCGATGAATCGGTGCGAAATGCTCTAAAATTGATGAAGGAAGGCGGCGCGGAAGCGGTCAAATTAGAAGGCGGACGCAACCGCGTCGAACTCGTTAAGCGATTGGTGGATGAAGAAATTCCGGTGATGGGACACATCGGATTAACGCCGCAATCGGTTCACAAACTAGGCGGTTACGCCGTGCAGGGCAAAACCGCCGAAGACGCGCAAAGATTGATCGAAGACGCAAAAATGCTCGAAGATGCGGGTGCGTTTGCGATAGTTTTGGAACTCGTTCCGCGTGAGATTGCCAAAATCGTAACGGACAGTTTGAAAATTCCAACCGTCGGCATCGGCGCGGGAGAAGATTGCGATATTCAGGTTCTCGTTACGCACGATATGGTCGGAATGAGTTTCGGCAGATTGCCGCGTTTTGTTCGTCCCTACGCCAACATCCGCGAAGTTATGACCGAAGCCGTGCAAAATTGGATGGAAGACGTGAAAAGCGGCAATTATCCGAGCAAGGAAGAGTCTTACGGCTTGCCCGAAAAAGCAAAATTGGAATTACAGAAAAAAAACTAACTGTTTTTAATTATCGTATTCAATAATTAGATTGCTCTTAAGTGAATGATCAAACGAACAATATCATCCAGCCAAACTGTTCTTATGAAAATCATCTTCCCAATGGTTTGGATTCCACTTTTCGGTATTGGGGCATTGATGGTATTTTTTAGTCCCTCAAGTGATCCGCAATTTCCAAAATTTTATTTTTTATTTATGTGGATAGCCGGCTCGGTTTTTATTTACCGGTTATGTGTAAGGCTAAAGAAAGTGAGTTTGGATAATAGATTCTTGTATATCTCAAACTATATTAGAGAAATTGCCGTCCCTCTAACGGAAATATATGATGTAACTGAAAATGTCTGGATAAATATTCATCCGGTTACAATACATCTAAAGGTTTCTTCGGAGTTCGGTGATAAAATTAGATTTATGCCGAAAACGAGATTTTTTGCTTGGTTTAGTTCACATCCAATTGTTAATGAATTAAAGGAGTTGGCAAATTTAAGAAATTGATTTTGCTTAAATACTAAAATAAATTTTTCTAAAGATTTTAATGAATTTATCAAAAAAAGCAATTTTGGTTCTTGAAGACGGTCGCACATTTCGCGGCGAATCATTCGGTGCGGAAGGCGAAATCTTCGGCGAAATGGTTTTTAATACTTCGATGTCGGGCTATCAGGAGATTTTGACCGATCCGAGTTACGCCGGACAGCTCGTTTGTATGACGTATCCGCTGATCGGGAATTACGGTGTCAACGAAGAAGATATTGAATCGCGCCGCCCGTGGGTGGAAGGTTTTGTCGTCCGCGAAGCCAGCAAGAGCGCGTCTAATTGGCGTTCGACCGAAACTCTCGATTCATATCTCAAACGCCATAAAATCGTCGGCATCGAACACATTGACACCCGCGCACTCGTTCGTCATATCCGCGATAAAGGTACGATGCGGGCGGCGATTTCATCAATTACTTTGGACGAAAAAACATTACTTGAAAGGGTTTTGAATTCGCCCGAAATGGCAAATCGTGAGTTGGCAAGCGCAGTAACAATTTCCGAATCATTCGACTTCCCCGCTGCCAATGAAGAAAAATTTCACGTTGTCGCTTACGATTTCGGCGTAAAAACCAACAGTTTGCGCGAGTTTGCAAAATTCGGCTGTAAAATTACGGTTGTCCCGGCTGAAACTCCGGCTGAAAAGGTTTTAGATTTGAAACCCGACGGAATTTTTCTTTCAAACGGTCCGGGCGATCCTTCGGCGATGAAGGAAGTGGTCGCTGAGATCAAAAAACTAACCGAATCGAATGTTCCGATGTTCGGCATTTGTTTGGGACATCAGATTCTCGGACAAGTTTTCGGCGGCGAAACCTACAAACTGAAATTCGGACATCGCGGCGGCAACCAACCGATTATGGATCTGACGACGCGCAAGGTCGAAATTACCGCGCACAATCACGGTTTTGCGGTCGAAGCCGAAAGTCTGCCCGAAACGGTCGAAGTTACGCACATCAATCTCAATGACCAAACTGTGGCAGGTTTGCGCCACAAAACTTTGCCGATTTTTTCGGTGCAATATCATCCAGAATCCGCGCCCGGTCCGCACGATTCGGAGTATTTGTTTGAGCGATTTATCGAATTAATGGAAAGATAAAATATGTCTTGGAACTCTACCTTTATTGTATTAAAGCGCGACTTTTCTAATCATATTGATAAATTACAAAATGACTTGGGAATAGTTTTAGGCAAACCTCTTCAAACTATTTCCTGGGAAGAAGCAACATCTTCTTCAATTGAAGGAAAATCTATTGGCATTGGCGAAGGTTGGACGATTATTTGCGATCCTTATATGTTTCTCGATTCGATTGAATCCGAATCACACGAACCAAATAGAATGTGGTTGCCGACGATTGAGAAAGGTTTGGAACTTTGTTCAGTTGGAAGCAAAGCAATTGGATTTGTTATGTCAGGAGTTTCCGGGACTTATGGAATGTCAATTTACGACAACGGTAAAATAATACGTTGTCGTTTGGTTCAGGAAGGCAAAACCGTGATTGATTTTGGTTCACCAATGTTAGAGGAAATCGAAACTTTTCGTGATGAGTCTGACGAAGAAGAAAGAGCATTTATGCTATTGAAAAAATTTGGATTGCCGTTCAGCAACCTTGAAAATATAAAGTTTAATCTCTACCAACCAATAAATCTCATATAATTCTATTGTTCGAGCAAAGATCAATTTTTGCGACATTGCCGAAACATTTTTTCACGATTATAAACCAAAAAAATCTCAATTTCACAACCAATTGCCGTTGTTGATTTGAATGTTTACCTCAAAATCGGCAATAATTACCCTTTTGCCCTATTCTATCTGGTATTCTCCTGAAAGAATGCGGTAGTCATAATGTAATTAAAATTTAACAGAGATGATTTAAACAAGAGGAACTCATCGCGGTTCCTGTAATTAGCGTTGCGACAGTCGGCGGCGTAAACGGTTTTAATACAGTAATTTATTTATCAAAACAGGTGGTTTATTAATGGAATCTACAATTCTTTATTTGATCCCGGCATTAGGGATTTTAGGGTTAGTCGTGATGGCGATTCAGTCGGCTTGGGTGACGAAACAGCCGACCGGCGAAGCGAATATGGTCGAGCTTTCGACTTATATTGCCGAGGGCGCGATGGCATTTTTGAAGGCGGAATGGCGCATTTTGGCGATCTTTGCATTCGTCGCGGCGATCATTCTCGGCTGGTCGGGAACGCTGGTCGAAACGTCTTCGCCGGTCATCGCCGTTTCATTTTTGATCGGCGCATTTTTCAGCGCACTCGCCGGATATTTCGGGATGAATATTGCGACGAAAGCCAATGTGCGAACGACACAAGCCGCCAGAACGAGTTTGAAAGACGCGCTCAAGGTCGCTTTTACGGGCGGAACGGTGATGGGACTCGGCGTTGCGGGACTTGCTGTTTTAGGTCTCAGCACGCTTTTTATCGTCTTCTATAAAATTTATGTTGA